>JASFYZ010000340.1:0-4326 GCA_045046665.1 Desulfobacterium sp. | reverse complement strand
AATGAACTGGTGAAATCTATATTGGATGCCCGGCAGCAGGAAAAAAACTACATCATGCGTAATGATGAGACACTTATCACAAAGGTAGAAGACCTTGTAAAGGGCATTACAGACAGAGCCCGTGAATTAAAAGACAGCTTTTCCAAACAAGTAAACAAGGACCAGATGGACCTTGTCATTGCCAAAAACAATGCCTACATCAAGGCATTTGGCACATTTGTAGAATTTAGAAACCAGAAAACCGAGACCATGACCATTATGCGAGAAAAGGCCGGTTTGGTTCTGAAAGAAGCGGAAAACATAAGGATTGATCAGAAAAATCAGTTGAACGCAGCCAGAAAAAATAATGCGATACAGATCAACGAAAAAATCACCCTGGCTGACGACGCCAATCGATTGGTCAAGTTGATTCTGGATGGCAAGGCCCTGCGTATCAAATTAGTCTATGAATCCAATGCCCAAGATATGCCCGCCTGGAAAGAAACCAATGGGAAAGTCCTGGATCTTGCCAGAAATATGAAAACCCGTTTCAATAATGAAGCCAATATTAAAAAGATTGATGCGGCTATTTCAAGTTACCAGGCCTACGAAAGGGCCGCCGTACAATTTTTTAAAAACCGGTCTGAGCAAACACGGCAGGTTCTCATAAAAAAAGCGTCTGCCGTCACAAACTATATACAGGAAATCCGTGCGGACCAGAAGGCACAATTGAATGAGAATCAAAAAAAAGCTGAAGAGTTCCTGACCGACAAGCTGACCAAATCCGACGATGCCAATCGTATCATCAAAAGGTTTATTGATGCCCGAAAAAATGAAAAGGAATTCATTATTTCCGGAGACAAAAAATGGATGGATGAAGTCGACAACCGGATTGCTAAAATAACAACCCTGTCCCAAGATTTAAAAATCCGTTTCAAACAGCCCCAAAATATCGATCAGGTAAATAAGCTTATGACAGCTCTCAAGGAATACGACACGGCTTTTGACCAGTATTCCGACCTGACCACCCGGCAGGAACAGGCTGAACAAAGTATGCTCAAGGATGCCAGAGCAGCAAGAGAAGTTTGTATATCGGCCAGGGCAGATCAGAACGCAAAAATGGAACGTCAGATATCAACTGCCAATAGGATTATGCTGATAGGAAGTCTCATTGCTGTCATATTGGGTATTTTCTTTGCATTTTTAATTACCAGAAGCATCACCGGACCTGTTAATCGCATTATTGCTGGCTTGAATGAGGGATCTAATCAGGTGGCATCTGCCTCAACCCAGGTGTCTTCTTCCAGTCAGTCCATGGCTGAAGGTGCTTCCCAGCAGGCAGCGTCCATAGAAGAGACCTCTTCTTCCATGGAAGAAATGTCCTCCATGACCCAAAAAAATGCGGAGAATGTAAGCCATGCAGACGGGCTTATGAAAGGGGCCAATGAGGTGGTAATTACTGCCAACGAATCCATGAGACAATTAGCAAAATCAATGGACGATATCTCCAAAGCCAGTGAAAAAATCTCTAAAATCATTAAAACCATAGATGAAATTGCTTTTCAGACAAACCTGCTGGCCCTTAACGCTGCCGTGGAAGCGGCAAGGGCAGGTGACGCCGGTGCCGGATTTGTGGTTGCCGATGAAGTGAAAAATTTTGCCATGAGAGCGGCGGATGCGGCAAAGGATACGGCGGCACTGATTGAAGGCACCGTTAAAAAAGTAAATGACGGGCCTGAGCTGGTTTCCAGTAAGTTCATGGACGAAAATTTCTTCCTGTTAGAATTTTGAATAGTATTCATCATCAAAGCAATTGTTTGATGTGTCAAGATAAAAAATTTATGTCCTGCCACTTACCAATGATGTTTTCTGTAAAGTTGCCGGTAGTGCAGCCAAAGAATGTAGCCAATTAACAAATACCTGAGCGTTATTTCATTTCTTTTTGAGCTGGCTGGGTGCCGGGAGGCAGGTTCAGAGACGTGAAGGGGCTGTTAAAAGAGATCTACATTGGGGACAGGTGCCCGGAAGCAGGAAGCAGGTCGGATGAAAATACGGGAACGTCCAGTGATAAAGAAAAGGCTCATTTGGGAAGATATCGTTCCCAAATGATCCTTTAAATATTGATTATAGCTGATGCTACAGGCCTGTTAAAATCAGTCCAGGCCGAGCTTTTTAAGGGTTTCAGCCGTTGGAATACCATTGTTATCCCAGCCCTGAACCTTATAATAGTCATCCAGCATGGTTTGCAGATCACAGGTTTGACCTTTTGCAGGACCCGCTGGCAATGGCTCATCTGTGATGCGTTTGGGAAGCGAATCATCCTTTCTGTCAAAGCCTGCATTCACCAGAAACATACGCTCTGCATTGGTGATACGTTCGGCTGCCAGGACCAGATCCTCAATGGTATAATCTGCCCCGGTGGCGGTGTTGAGATAGGTCAACATGCCGGTGGGGGACATGGTGCTGTCTTTTTCCGCCAGCATTCTGGCACCGAAAAAGATGCAAAGTCCTGCGGCATCCACAATGGCGGACAGATCCTGGATTCGTTTTGTGGGGCCTGCTTTTCCCTTTGTGGCAAAGGGATCCATGGAAAAGGTGGTGCCGAAGATCTCAAAATAAGCGGGGTCACCGCGCATGTGGGACCCGCCTATGGGAGACGTGGCATAGGCAAGGCCCATGGCCTTTGCCCCCCGGGGCTCATATCCCGGGAACTCCTGCTTCTTAGAGACCATGGCAAGTTCCGGGTGGCCAAATCCATCGGCCATTCGATAACTGCCATTGGCAAGTTTATCCCCGAACCCTTCACGATAGGCGGTCTGACGGGTGAGTTCCACCAGTGCTTCGCCATCTCCCCATTTAAGGGAACGTCCCACTTCTTCTTCGTTTAGGTAGCCGCGATCCACAAGTTCCATGGCACAGGCCACGGTGGCACCCATGGTGATGGTGTCAAGACCGAGCTCGTTGCAAAGATAATTCGCCTTGGTGATGGCAGCCAGGTTATCGATCATGCAGTTGGAGCCCATGGCATAAACGGTTTCATACTCGGGACCTTCGCCTTCTCCCTCAAAGCCTGGTTCCGTCACCTTGGTGATTCTGGCGCATTTAATGGGGCAACCAAAGCAGCCCTGGTTTTTCACCAGATATTTTTCGGTGAGGGTGGCACCTTGGATATCTTCCCAACCGTCAAATGTGCCCTGTTGCCAGTTTTTGGTGGGTAGAATGCCCTTTTCCTGGGTGACGGCAACAACTCCTGAAGTGCCGTTGATGGTGAGGCCAACAGGTGTTACCTTGGCTTCACTTGTGTACTGGTTCAGGATTTTCTGATTGAATTCCTTGAATGCTTCGGGCTGTGCCAGCTCAATTTTATCACTGCCCAGCAGCACAACTCCCTTGAGGTTTTTGGAACCCATTACGGCCCCCACACCAGATCTGCCTGCGGCACGGTGCCTCTCGTTCATGATGCCTGCAAACAGAACCTTGTTTTCCCCGGCAGGGCCGATGCAGGCCACCCGGGCTTTGGGATCGGTTTCTGCAAGCAGCATGTCTGTGGTTTCCGGCACCGTCTTTCCCCAGATATGCTCAGCGCTTTTCAGCTCTGCCTTACCCTTGTTGATCCAGAGGTAAACTGGTTTGTCTGATTTGCCTTTGAAGATGACACCATCGTAACCAGCTCGTTTCATCTCCCGGGGCATCATTCCCCCGGAGTTGGAGCAGGTCACGGCCCCGGTCAACGGTGATTTGGTCATAACCATATACCGTGCGCCGGTGGGGGCACCGGTTCCTGTGAGGGGGCCTGTCATCATGATCATGAGATTCTCAGGTGAAAAGGGATCACACATTGGATCCATTTCTTTATTCAGGTAATAGATACCGATTCCCCTGCCACCGATGTAATCCTTGGCAACCTTGGGGTCCAAGAATTCATCTTTTATTTCTCCGGTTGTCAGATCAACACGGAGAATTTTACCGATCCATCCTTTCATAATAGTGACTCCTTTTCATGAAACCAAAAAATTGAAACACACATCCAGTTAAGGGACAGATTATTGCGTAACTGATCCCCTTTGTTAAGTTTTTATATGTTATAGTTAGTGTAGCATATAGTAGCCTGATACAGATTTCAACATTAAATTGATTTTTTTTAAAAAAATAGAGATGGGAGTGATTGGGTAAGGGACTGGAACAGATATAAACTTGTTTTACATGGATGGAGGATCTATATATTTCAAGGGCCAGGGTAAAAATGTCAATTCCCATGGTCCATATAACGGGCATGTCCTACTGGACACAATGAATATTGAAAATGGTATTATGCCGCCCCCGAGGGGCAATGGGATCGGCCCGGGA
>JASFYZ010000339.1:0-4013 GCA_045046665.1 Desulfobacterium sp. | reverse complement strand
AATTGATTTTGGCATAAGAGCAAGATGCATCACACGAGTAATAGTGACTGTTTCTTTGAGTTTGCATTAAATAATGTTCAGGTTATTTAGTTTCTATTCCTAAGATAGCTGTTTATGTATATGATCCAGTGAGGCCCAGCAGGTGGGCCGCCCTTATAAATAAGAATGAATTGGTAAACAAACCGCTTTCAGTGGCGGTTGAGACCATACAATGTATCAATAAAAGATGATAAGAGATGATTTTATGACTTTTTCCACATTGGGCTTATCCGCCTCTATCCTTAAAGTTGTGGCTGAGCAGGGTTACGAGATACCATCCCCTATTCAGGCCAAGGCGATTCCCGCTGTGATCGAAGGCAAGGATGTGATGGCCGCAGCACAGACCGGTACCGGTAAGACCCTGGTTTTCACCCTGCCTGTTTTAGAAAGATTTTCGAAACGGACCCCGGTTCAGGCGAATCAGGTGCGTGCCCTCGTATTGGTGCCCACACGTGAGTTGGCTGTCCAGACTGGTGAAAGCGTGGCAACCTTTGGCAGGCATTTGCATTTACGCTCCACAGTGGTATTTGGCGGTGTGAAGATAAATCCCCAGATGATGAACTTACGCGGAGGGGTTGATGTACTGGTTGCAACACCCGGACGTCTGCTGGATCTCCATAGCAAAAATGCGATGAAGTTTGATCAGCTGGAAGTGCTGGTATTGGATGAAGCCGATCGAATGCTGAACATGGGATTTGTTCATGATATTCGGAAAATTATAGCTCTTTTACCCAAGCTGCGTCAGACCCTGATGTTCTCAGCGACTTTTCCTGATGAGATTCGTGATCTGGCCCGTGGATTGCTCCATGATCCTGTTGAGATCTCGGTTGCACCTCCCAATTCCGTGGTGAAAACAATCGAGCAGTGGGTTTATCCGGTGGATCAGAAGAAGAAGCCAGCATTACTCACAAAATTAATTTTGGACAATCAATGGGAGCAGGTGCTTGTATTCCGCAAAACCAAGAAGGGTGCAGACCGGTTGGTACATCATTTGGAAAAAGAGGGGATTGACGCTGCGGCGATCCATGGAGATAAGAGTCAGGGTGCGCGTACGAAAGCTTTGGAAAATTTTAAGAATGGTACGGTTCGAATTTTGGTGGCGACGGATATAGCGGCCCGTGGGTTGGATATTTATCAGCTGCCCCAGGTGGTCAATTTTGATCTGCCCCATGTGAAGGAAGATTATGTGCACCGAATGGGCCGAACGGGTAGGGCAGGTGCCGCAGGCGAGGCGATCTCTTTGGTTTGCGCGGATGAGTTTCAGCAGTTAGCCGATATTGAGCGATTGATAAAGAGGGTCTTAACACGCAAGATAAGTGATGGTTTTGAGCCGGTTCATGCTTTGCCTGAATCAATTTTGGATACTCGGCCATTTCGAGCCAAAAAACCTAAAAAACCTAAAAAAAAATATTAGGATGGGGGATGAAAACTTCATTTCCTATGAAGTATATTCTGACTTGTCCCAGTAAGTTCTCAATAAGTCCGGGAATTCAATATTTTTTTTTAAAATAGCACCCGATGTTTAAAGGGTTATCAGATTTTATCAGCCCGGGTTATTGAAAATTTACAGTATAGAGTCTCCTGTTGGTCATTTAATTTATTGTTGTTATTTAGGATCATGAAAATGAAAAATTTACTAACGTCCGAAATCACTTGTTCAAACTGTCAGGCATGTTGTTGTCGTTTGAAAGTTATGATTATTTCAGATACAGGTGTCCCTGATCAGCATATTCATATTGATGGGGATGGGCGTGAAACTATGTTACGTTTAGGCGATGGTTGGTGCTCAGCTTTAGATCGAGATACATTAATGTGTTCTATTTATGAAAATAGACCATGGGTTTGTCGAGAGTTTGAGATGGGAGCATATGAATGTATCGATGCACGAACAGATAAAATTAAACCATAAGCAACGTTACAGCTGTTGGTAGCGGACAAACAGAAAAAGTCCGATACACATGAGAACAACTCCTGCAACCGCAGCCAGGCCGGGAATGGGCGCATGGAGGAACACCATTTCTCCGGCAATGGCAAAGATGACTTCGCTGGACTGGGTGGCATCCACTGCTGCAAGTTCAGCAGCGGTCGTTGCCTTGCTTCTGGCAAACAGGAAAAGGCTGGTTGCGATAATACCTGAGAATACCGCCACAAGTGCTGTTGACGTCAGTTGCCCGACTGACGGTGCCGGAGGAGCGACAATCAGCACCAGTATCACCCAGAAGGGGAGGGATCCAACGCTGAGAAGGAGAACCTTATTGAAGGGATTTTCCAGGCAGGGGCTCTGCACCCGGGGAAGCCGCCGGTTACCGGCCTGGGCCTCCCAGACCAGCTGATTCCCAATTGGATAACAGAATGCAGCAACGAGAACTGGCAAACCGCCCATGATAAGTTGCTTCAGGTCCGTCTGGGCCGCCTGGGTCAGATTGACCATGAGAACACCCAGAAAAACCAGAAGTGAAAAACCCCAGATTCGCAGGGGAAAGGTTCTACCGAATCCCATCAGGACAATCAGACTCGCCAGGATGGTCAGTTGCCAGGTGGTGGCAATCACCCAACCCGGAGCGTGATCTGCACTAAAGCAGATCAGCGCGTAGAATCCGCCGAATCCAATGCTGCCAGCCAGGGTCCAGAACACCCAGTGGCGTATATACAGGGACCAAAGTTCTTTTGCAGCCGCTCTGCCCTGAAAAATGGGAAGGGCAATCATCAAAAATCCGATCATATACAGGTATCGGAGGCATCCCGACCAGACCCAGTGCCCGCCTTCCAGGCTCATGGCCCGGTTGAGTATAAATGTGGAACTGAAAAACATTCCTGAAACAAGTCCCAGGAGGATTAAACGAATCATAAGTCTCTCCGTTCTGAATTGTTTCGAAGTTCTTTCGATTAACGAATTCAGGTAATTTTATAAAAGGATTATTCGTTGTTGCTTCGATAACTGTGAATACGAACATCCTCAAGGGTCACCAGCATGACATCAATCATGGCCCACCGCCCATATTCTGGGATTCAAAAGACTCCGGGAAATTAAATATTACAAAGATGATCCTGCCCATTGTCATTGACGGGAGCCTATTTAATCGTGTCGTCCTTTCTCAACTGATATGATTTTAAAGTGGTATAGCCCACCCAAATTCTCAAAATTGTCGTTACCCAGCACAACAACGAAAATACAGCGGCAAAAAGCGGAAACTTCTGGGGAAACAGCAATATTAAAACAAAAAACAAGAGGGTCTCTGTCCCTTCGGTGATCCCCCCCAGGTAATACAGGGATTTATGGGGATAGGTGACGCTTGGAATCCGGTTCTTTGATGCCATGGTGGAAAATGCCAGAAAACTGCTCCCAGTTCCCACAAAAGAAAAAATCAAAAGTGCTGCTGACAGGGCATTTTCCCCGGGATTTGCCAGAGCAAATCCTGCGACCACACCCGAATAAAAGATAAAATCCAAGGTAATATCCAAAAATCCACCGGCATCGGTGGGTTCCGTCATACGGGCCAGGACGCCATCCACACCGTCAAGTATCCGATTGATCAGGATAGCTACCAGGGCCAAAGCGTAATGGCGGGTCCAGATCAAGGGCAGTGCCGTCATACCCAGAAAAAATCCGGCAATGGTGACCTGGTCTGGAGAAATATCAAGATGTTTCAGGTGGCGGGCCAGGTAATTGAGGGGAGATCTGACCCGCTGTGACGTCCATGGATCAAGCATGGGTTTCCTTTTTGGTTGAAAAATAAGTTCAGTTGCGTGTGACATAACAATTTAAGCACTGAATATTTTTTAATCAAGCAGCACCCATCAAAATTGGTGGACCATGGGGACCAAGCTTCTTTTATCATACATTTTTAATAAATGTCCTCACTAAAACAAGGTTATATAATAAAAAATTTAAAAACGTAAGATAGAATGGACCCCATTGTTTGAACAAACATTTTGCCTATACAAGCTCTGAGATTTTTGATTTTTTAAAAAAA
>JASFYZ010000338.1:0-15668 GCA_045046665.1 Desulfobacterium sp. | reverse complement strand
AACCATCCAGACCGTGGAGACGTCCCGGTTTCTCATTCTTCATAAACAGGCCTTCAACGAAACCGTGATGGAGTATCCCCGGATTGCATTGCAGATCTGCTCCATACTCAGCCAGCGTATCCGGCATCTACACGGTAAAATTGATCAATGATAAGTAATTGCCAATCGTCATTTAACTTATTAATATTATTTGATATTTATCAAAAATATTTCGTGAAATTTAAATCATCAATATTAATATTTTTAGATGTCTATCCTGATTTTGACCGGGAATAGCTGAGCAATGATTAAGAAAATAACGCTTAACAAAAGCGTCAATAGTGCAAGCCTGACCCCGCGGCAGCAGCAATGGGCCGGGGTCGGCCAACATTAGAACCAAGCCCGTTAAGGATTGTTTTTATGGGATCAGACAGCAATAATAAATTATATGAAATTTTACTGGGTGTGGCAAAGAAAGTATCCATGGGTGACTATGATAACATAGACAGTCTCATGGAACTGACCACCCAGGGTAAATATCCGCCCCAGGTGTCGGAACTTGCCGAATCCTTTGGCATGATGATCGTTCAGATTGAATCCCGGGAATTTAATCTTGAGCAATTGCTGGAAAAGATAAAAATTAAAAATCATAAACTGGAAGAGACCCTCCAGCGGGTCCAGTTACTGGAAGGTATTCAGAGCCATTTGAGCAAATTTGTACCTAAATCGGTGCAGGATATTATTGAGGATAACCCTGAAAATCCTGACTTGAATAAGCATGAAAAAGATTTATCTGTATTGTTTCTGGATATTGCCGGGTATACCAAAATGAGTGAAAATACCTCCCGGGAAAAAATGAACTATCTCATTGAGACTTATTTTAGCGAATTTTTAAATATTATTGCTGAAAACAAAGGAGACATCAATGAAACCGCCGGGGACGGCCTTATGATTCTTTTCCAGGATGAGACTCCCCGGACCCATGCTATCAATGCGGTTTCTGCCGCCATTGGCATCCAGAAACGGACGATTATTATCAATGAATCCCTGAAGAAAAAATATGATCCAGTGACGGTGAACATGGGCATTAATTCTGGAAAAGCGTCCGTGGGGTCCACCCGCTTCAAAGGCGTTGCCGGAGATCGATGGACCTATACGGCATCCGGGGCTGTCACCAACATTGCTGCCCGGGTCTGTTCGGTGTCAAAGGGAGGTGAAATTCTGGTGACCGCTTCAACCTCCAGCCACATTGAAAATCATTTTAAACTGGGGCCATCCCGGGAACAGCTTTTGAAAAATGTCAGTAAATCCATCCAGGTCCAAAAGGTTATTGTTGAATAAATGTCATAATTCCACCCTGGCGACTGCTGCTATTTTATTTTTGCAGCAGTTTTTCAATGGTGTTCACCAGATCCATACGACCCTGTTTCCTCAATAATGGTAACACGGCCTGGTAATAGGGGGGGCGTTTCCGGATGGTGATGTCATACTTGGCGATCATATCCGGGGTGACATCGTTTTCCACAAAGGCGGCTGTTTTATCAAGGGCACCAATGGCCAGAAGTTCAATCATGGTGCGCACACACTTTTCACACACCCCGCAGTTCAGCCGATCCGGCACATTGGCAAGGCACACCCTGAAGTTGTTTAACGCCACCTCCCAACCTGCCACAATCTTAATTTTATCCAGCCGGGACTGGTCGTGGTCCCGGTGACGGATGCGCATGTCATGGCTGGAATACTCCGGGTCCCTTAATGGGTGGGAGGCATTGGGGTGGAGATAGGAGACATCGTAACAGGAACCGATGTACACCATATGCAAAATTTTGGCAAAGGCGTGGGAGATGGATGCCAGCACAGCTCCGAAGAAATTTTCCAGCCACAGCACCCGGTTGTCACACAGATGCCGGATGTTGGTGTACACCGGAACCAGCTCAACGTCTGCCGCATCGGTGATACGGGTGATGGCTGTTACGGCCCGATCGTACACATGGTATTTCATGCCCCGTTCCACCACCCCACCAATATCAAACCCATGGATGAAAAGCCCCTCTCTGATTGATCCCGGATGGGAGGCGGGATAACGCAATCGGTTGAGCCGCAGGGCTGCCAGGGAATCCATGCCCCCGGACATGACCATGCCGGCATGTCTGTTGCCAGTGAACAGCGCATGGTCCAGTACGCCGGTTTCAAATTTCAGCGGGGTGTAATTGCCCTGGGTCCACACCTGGGTGATGGCCATGGCAATGTCAAGGCCTTCCAGCAGGGTGGGGCAGATTTTTTCATCCATTTTAATTCTTTTTTCATGGAAATGCATAGCCGGGATGAGGCACCCCACCAGAAAGGCGTGGGGATTTAGAGACAGTTTATCCCCTGTGGCATGGGGGGTTTTTATGAAAATGGTTTTTTCCGGGTGATTGCTCTCTTCAAATTGTACCTTGGCATTGATTTGGGTGAACGTCTCGTCTTTTGTCTGGCTCAGTTGGGATAGGATCATTGTTTACCTTTTGTTTTCTATAGAATGGTATGATGATGCCGGGAAAATGAGAATGCGCCCCGGGTGTTAAGACTTTATGCGCAAGAGCACATAGTCAATAATTTTTTCGGCAACATCAACCCCTGTAACTTCTTCAAGCCCCCTGAAGCCGGGGGAGTAATTTACCTCCATGATATATGGTGTACCATCCGCCGTCACAATGAGATCCACACCGGCAATGTCTAAATGACATGCCCTGGCAGCTTTGATGGCCATCTTTTCCCATTCCCGGGGAAGTTCAACGGATCGGGCTTGGCCATCCAGGTGAAAATTACTGCGAAATTCGCCTTTTTTAGGAGTTAAGGTCATGGCCCCAATCACTTGTTTCTCTATCACAAAGATGCGAAGATCCCTCCGGTTATCCGGTGGGATAAATCGCTGCACCACCGTCCCTTTTTTTCCTTCTAATAATTTGTCGCATAGAGGCGCTATTTCATGGTGTGCTCTGACCATGGCGACCCCGTTTCCCCCCATACCGTCCATGCGCTTGACAATTACTGGATACCCCCCCAGATGTTGAACTGCCCGGTGAAATCCTTTTTTCGCCGTGATGAAAAAGGTGTCCGGCACCGGCAAACCTGCGGCGGCCAGGGTCTGGAGGGTGATGTACTGGTTTCTGGCGATGGTGATGCCTTCAAGCCCATTTATCAGGGGGATACCAAGGTGCATGAATTGACGAAGCAGGGCCAGACCATAATCCCCCATGGGCGATCCCTGACGGGGCAATACCACATCCAGGGTTTGGGGAAGGTCTTTAATGGAATAGTGAAACTGACACCGTTGAATGCCGGACAACATCTGGTAAGGATTGATCAGAGAGGTGTGACACCCCCGCTTTTTTGCCGCCTGGGTGAGTCGCATGGTGGGATGAAATGAAAAATTATTGACGGTCATGATGCCGATGTTCATCTGTTTGGTTTTCTCCTCTATCCTTGTTCACTATCGATGGGGTCATGCTTGCGCTATTGGTATTGTTAGTAATTTTGGAGTTTGCACAGGTTTGGGTTGATAACGCCAATAGCACAAGGCTGACTCCGTTTGCCTAAAAATCAGATCCATGGAATGGAATGATGATGATGCCGGGAAAATGAGGATGCGCCCATCAGGTATCAATCATGGATTCAGGCATCCAGATGCCTGCTGATTTCCCCATTTGTTCACTGTAATAGGTAACCACCTTACGGGTCTTATTGCGAATGGCAATTTTTTGGGTGGCGGTGTTGTCCTCACTGATGATGGAAAAGATTTTGTGATCTTCAGCCCGGGCCGTCAATCCTTCCAGGAGTTTTGCCCCCACTCCCAAGGCACGGTATTCCGGACGCACCGAGGTGTATCCCCGTTCCAGAAAATGGGTGAAATTCATGCCCGATATTTTATTGATTCGTTCAATGAAAAGCTTTCGAGGGCGTTTCAGGCTGGAATTTCCCACAATCACTCCGTTTTCCATGGCATAGGCAATGAGAAAGGCCCGTTCCAGATTGTATCGAACCCATTTTGTGGCAACTGACCCACCCGCCTCCACCATGTTGCATATTTCATCCAGATATCCCGGTGGCAGGTTTTCGGATTTTTCAAAATAAAAGGTGATATCGCGACCCAGAGAAAAGACAGCGCCGGTTACCATGTTCACCCGCATGGGAAAGAGTTCCTTCCGGGAATACCGGCTGAGGTACAACAGCACATGGGCTGGACTGTTCAGGGCCTGCCACAGGGGAATCCCCGGCAGTTGTTCAACACTGCGGTAGGGCATTTCCATGGGAAGAAAGCTCATATCATAAGAAATATTGGCTTTTTTTTCTGCCAGGGGTTTTACTGCCATTTCATGGGAGTGGGCAATGTTGGGATTAGAAAAGACAAAGGAGAAAAAGGCATTTCCTTTTGGGGCTTTTTTTCCGGTCCCAAGGATAAAATGATTCCAGATTCCCTCTCTGGAAATTTGCCACAGGGGCCGGGTATCCAGTCCGTCTTCCGGTTGGGGAATATGCCATTGGATCAGACGAAGGTTTGAAAGGGTAAAAAAATTCTCTGGAAGTTCAAATTTTTTTTGTTCCCTCATAACCACTCGGGTGATGCCCATGGTGATATCTCTTTCCCAGTTAATTGTTTCCAACACCTGGAACAGGATCTCGTCATTTTGAAAAGGCATGTCAAAGAGCAGTGCATCCGCCCGTACAGCATCAATCTTTTGGATCACATTGCTGATAAAAGAAGCGATGTTCCGGGGAAGCGTGGAGCTATCTGTGCAGTTCAGTGGGGGGGATGGCTTGGTGGGCATCCCCATGTTCTTTTTTGGGGGGGCAGGGGGGATTTGGATATAATCAAAGCAGATATCATGGGAGATGACGGTCATCTCTGCCTTTGCCTGGGGAAGGCTGGGCGGGGATTTTTCTTTTGATGAATCGATCCCATGAATCTCCTTCGGATGGATCAATAAAATTTTTTTTTTTATATGTTTCATGATGGGAGTATGTTACTTTATTTTCCATTGTTTTTCAATCATTAAACAAACTAAAATTGACTTGTGAGATCAATCAGACAGACTATAGCTAATTCTATATGACTTTATACTGTGCTGGTAAATATTCGGTCAGTACCCTATCTTCACCTGTTTGGGTCTGCTCACATAGCATTAGGATGCTACACAGCCCCAAACAGGCGAATAGGGGGCACTGTCCAAACAGTTACATGAGCAAGCCGAATATTTACCTGTGCTGAAGTAAAGTTTCTATAATATCAGTAGGCTGTATTTGAAAATATATATGAAGTCAAATGAACTGCACTATACCAGATAGTCTGAATAGCAATTAAAATCTAATCTTTTTGGAATTTGTATGAAAATAGCCTTTTTGATGGATGATCTGCGGGGCATTGACCCCACCTGGGAGACCACCTCCCATTTGATGTATGAGTGCAACCAGCGCGGACACACGGTTTTTTTCCTGGAGCCCCATGACCTTTATATCCGGGACAATGGGGTGGTGGCCAGGATGCGCAATATTTCCGTTCACAAGGATTTATCCATCAAAGCGTATTGGGAGGCCCTCATTGATTGCCTGATCCAGGATGAGCTGATTTTTGAAACGGTCATTGAGCTGGATGTGATTTTTTTGAGAAAGGATCCCCCCATCAATTATCAGGTCATGGAATTTTTGGGTCCCGTGTGCGATCAGGTTTTTGTCATGAACAGTCCCATGGGACAGATCAACGGCAACAGTAAGGTGTACACCCTTAATTTTCCTGACATTACCCCCCAGACCCATATTTCCCGGGACCCAAAACGCTTGCGGCGGATCATTGATAATTTTGGGGGCGACATGATCATCAAGCCCCTTCAGGGACATGGCGGGGAGGGGGTGATTAAGGTAAGTAACCGTGATCCTGAAAATTTAAACTCCCTGATCAACTATTATATCCGGGCCAACAGACCCTATCCCCAACGCCAGCCCATTATGGTGCAAGAGTACCTGGAAGATGTTAAAAAAGATGGGGATGTACGCATATTATTACTCAATGGTGATATCATCGGTGCCATGAAACGCCGGTCCGTGTCCGAAGATTTCAGAACCAATGTTCATGCCGGTGCCGAGGTGTTTCCCCATGATGTAACACCTGCTCAGAAATTGATTTGTGATATCATTAAGCCCAAGCTCATGGCCGATGGTCTCTATTTTGTGGGTATTGATGTCATTGGAGATAAATTGCTTGAAATTAACTGCGTCAGCCCCGGTGGTATTCCACGAATCAATCAGCTGACCGGGCTGAAGCTTGAATCCCAGGTGGTTGATTTTATTGAGCATAAAATTTATAGATGACGTCCATATCGGCATTCCGGTGCCACATTTTTATATAAACCCAGCACCTGCTTTTTCTTATAGAACCTACATGGCAAAATTGACTGCCAAAACAAAAGTTGAAATTCTTATGATGATAAAATTTTGGTTGGATTTTCTTTATATGAAAACAATGCCATCCAATACCAGGCCCGCCCATGTTGATGTTGATGTGTTTCAATACCAGCGCAGGGTGTGGATGAAAGTAATCGTTTTTTCCATGATTTATCTTTTGATGATGCTTTTTTTGCTGTCCTGTCGGGGAGAAACCACAAAAGGTGTTTTGAAAATAGGGCTTCCCGAAGAGCCACGGACCCTTAATGTGTGGCTGGCAAGTGATGCCAACTCCTGGAAAATTTTATCCCAGATTTACCAGCCCATGTATGTACGGAACCCCGACACCCTGGAACTTATTCCCTGGCTGGCAAAGGATATGCCGGTGTTGGACAGTGAAAGCATGAGTTATCTTGTGACATTGAAGGAGGCAAAGTGGTCCGACGGTACTGAATTTACCGCCCATGATGTGGCCTTTACCGCCGGGGTATTTCGTGATTTCAAAGTTCCTCGGTATTACAGCAAGTGGAAGGCCATTGATAAAATTGAGGTGGTGGATGATCACACGCTGCGCTTTTTTCTGAAAAAACCATCGGCCATTATTCTTTCCCGGGTGTTCACCGCCCCCATGGTCTCCCGTGCACGGTGGCAACCGGTGGTTGAAGCGGCATTAAAAACGAAAAAACCTTTGCGGACCCTCCAGAATCACAAAATTGAATCCCCCCTGGGCACAGGACCTTTTGTACTTTCTAAATACCAGAGGGGCACCTTTCTTTACATGGAAAAAAATCCCTGGTTTTTCGGTACAGGACGCACCCTGGCCAATCGACGTCTGGGGCCCTGGGTGGACGGGGTGATCTACAGAATGTATGGTACCAGTGATGTGGCCATCCTTGCCCTTCAAAAGGGTGAAATTGACATGTACTGGTGGGGCATTCAACCCGGATATGTGGCACAGCTGACCCAGAACCCGGACATTGAACTGTTTCACAACCACAAAAGCGCCCTGTATTTCATGGGGTTTAACTTAAGAAAGCCCCCCTTTGATGACAAGATACTGCGACGGGCCATTGCCACCCTCATTGACAAAGAGTTCATCATCACCCGCCTTCTCCAGAATTATGGCGTTGCCATGCACTCCATTGTTCCGCCGGGGAATAAATTTTGGCATAACCCTGATGTGACCCGGTACAGTAAAGGGCTTAACCACCTCCAACGCATTCAAAAAGCCCATGACCTGTTAAAACAGGCGGGGTATACCTGGGATGTTCCCCCGGTGGACATGGATGGAAACCTTCAACAAGCCCGGAATATCCGTCTTCCCAGTGGGCAGCCCATGGAAAAACAGGTTATTTTGACCCCCCCTGCGGATTATGATCCCAAACGGGCCTTTGCCGGTATGATGATACAAGAATGGATGCGGGAGATGGGTATCCCTGCCTTTGCCCGCCCCATGTCTTTTGGAGCGCTTTTGGATAAGGTTAAGTGCAAGCATGACTTTGATGCCTTTGTATTGGGATATGGTAAACTGAACCTGGACCCTGATTATGTAAGAACTTTTTTCTATTCCAAAAATGATAAGCCCCGGGGGTGGAACATGAGTGGCTACAACAATCCTGCCTTTGATAAACTTGCCGATGAGCAGCGCCTTGAAATGGACAGGAACAAACGACGGACCCTGTTGTTGGAAATGCAGCAAATTCTTTTAAACGATCTGCCCTATATCCCCCTTTATAATCCTGATATTCTGGAGGCCACCTCCCGGAAACGTTTTAGCGGATGGGTGGAGAGCCTGGAAGGCATCGGTAATATCTGGTCCCTTTGCATGGTCAAACCCGTAACCGTAACGGAACCATAATTCATGAATCGTATTGTGTTTATATCCAAAAAAGCGGTGGAATTGTTCATTCTTTTCTTTTTGATTCTCACCGTCCTTTTCTTTTTGTTTCGCCTGGCCCCGGGAGATCCGGTGACCCGCATGGTGGACCCCATGCTCACACCCGAGGATGCGGCCTATATTATAGAACAGATGGGGCTTGATAAACCCTTGATCACCCAGTATATGATCTACGTTAAAAATTTCTTTACGGGTAATTTGGGATTTTCCTTTCACTATGGAGAACCGGTGGTCCAGGTGATCATGGCCCGATTGCCCTGCACTCTTTTGTTGTTTACGACCTCAACCCTTTTGGCGGCCCTGGCAGGGGTTTTTTTGGGAAAAATCTCTGCCTGGAAAAAGGGCTCTCGCCTGGATGCTGTTCTCTCCATTTCTGCATTGGTGTGTCATACGCTTTTTGTGCCGTGGTTTGCCTTGATGATGTTGTGGGTGCTGGGGTTTCAGGTGGGATGGTTCCCCCTGGGGGGAATTATTTCCCCAGAACTGTGGATAGAAGATACTTCATTTCTGGTGAAAACCCTGGATGTGCTCCATCACATGATGCTACCCCTTTTGACCCTGTTTATTATTCATGTGGGCAGTTATCTTTTATTGATGCGAAGCAGCATGTTGTCGGTGTTAAAGGAGGACTATATTTTAACGGCCCGGGCCAAGGGGTTGACAGACCGGGTGATTCGCAACCGCCATGCCGCAAAAAATGCCGCCCTTCCCGTGGTGACCAGTGTGGGCTTAAGCCTTGCTTTTTCCATCAACGGGGGGGCCTTGACCGAGCAGATTTTCACCTGGCCAGGCATTGGACGGGAATTGATTTTTGCCGTGAGTAACAATGATTATCCCCTGGCCCAGGGATGTTTTCTACTCATTGCTGCGGTGGTGTTATCCGCCAATCTCATTGTGGATCTGCTCTATGCCTGGCTGGATCCTCGCATTCATTATTGAAAATGGATATTATGTTAATATGAGTCACAACTTTGGTTTTATAAATCGGTTTTCATCCAGTTGGAAAATTTTTATTCAAAATCCTTTGGGAAAAGCAGGCTTAGTCATTTTGGCGCTGTTTGCCCTCATGGCCTTTGCCAGTTTCTGGGTGCACCTGCTGGGACCCATGTATGACCCCATGATCGGTGTGGACCCCGCAATCTCCCATTCCGTGGGGCCAAGCATCTCCCATTGGCTGGGGACAGATTTTATTGGCAGGGATATTTTTTGCCAGCTGATGGAGGGGGCTAAAATTGCCTTTATTGTTGGATTGGCCTCGGCATTCATCAGTATCGTCATCGGCACCGTTGTGGGCATGGTATCAGGCTATGTTGGCGGTATTGTGGATATTCTTCTCATGCGTATGGCTGACATGGTCATGGTGTTGCCATCCCTTGTGATTCTTCTTATTATTGCAGCCCTTTTTGGTCAACTCAACATTTGGATAATCGTTTTTTTAATTGCCATATTGCGATGGCCAGCAGTGGCCCGGGTGATCCGCTCCCAGACCCTGTCTTTGAAACAGCGCCCCTTTATTGAAGCCTCCCGGGTGGCAGGTGCTTCCAACATGCGCATTATATTTAAACATATAATGCCCAATGTATTGCCCTTGGCATTTCTTTACATGACCTTCCGGGTCACTTCAGCCATCCTGGTGGAGGCGTCCCTTTCGTTTCTGGGGTTTGGTGATCCAGGCCAGATCAGCTGGGGCATGATGTTGCAGTGGGTGTGGAGTTCCGGGCATATGTTCCAGGCCCCCTACTGGCTGTTGCCGCCGGGGATCTGTATTTCTCTTTTGACCCTTTCCTTTTATATGGTGGGTCGGGCCATGGATGAGGTCCTGGACCCCAGATTGAGAAAGGAGGGGAAGTAATCATGGCATTACTCACCGTGGAAAACCTGACTGTGGGATATGAAAGTGCAACGGGCATGGTCAAGGCCGTGGACGATGTCTCTTTTAGCATAGACCCTGGTACTTCTCTGGGATTTGTGGGGGAATCTGGGTGCGGCAAAACCACCATTGGTATGGCATTAATGGGTTTATTGCCGGACAATGCTGCCGTTCTTAATGGCCGGATCATTCTGGGTGACCAGGAGATCACTGCCATGTCCGAAGATGATTTGCGAAAAATACGGGGCAGTGAGGTTGCCATGATTTTCCAGGCGGCCATGAATGCCCTGAATCCCGTTGTCCGGGTGGGGGAACAGGTGGCAGAGATGATTGTCACCCACCAGGGTCGGATCTCCTCGGCGGATATAACAACAAAGATCGAAAAATTGTTTGATCTGGTGGGAATACCCCGAAATCGCATGAACGACTATCCTCATCAATACAGTGGGGGCATGAAGCAGCGGGCCATCATTGCCATGGCCCTGGCCTGTGATCCCCGTTTGATCATTGCGGATGAACCCACAACTGCACTGGATGTGGTGGTCCAGGATCAGATATTAAAGGAGATCTTAAAAATTCAGGAACTCCTTGATACCAGTTTTGTGTTTATCTCCCATGACATCGCCGTGGTGGCCCGGGTGTGCAAAAGGATATGTGTCATGTATGACGGAAAAATTGTGGAGGCTGGCACCCGGGAAGAGGTGTTCCAGTCCCCGGTGCACCCCTATACACGACAGCTGCTTGGCTCCTATCTCACCCTGGATAACTGCAGGAATGTTAAGGTGCCGGATATCAACACCCGGGGGGGACAAAAGGGGTGGAATGATGGATGTGCCCTGGCACCCTTGTGTGACAATCCGCTGGATAGATGTGATAGCCTGAGCCCAGGCTGGAGGGAGTTATCCCCCACACATGGGGTTCGTTGCTTTAAGAAATAATAGCCTGGCGAACGTTAAATTCAACAATTGTCATGTGTCGACAGAGCAAATGATGTAATAGTATAAAGTTGTCCCGGCGGCATTTTTATATATAAAAAGGGTGGAGCGAGCCTTTCTTGGAAAAAATTATGAAGAAACAACGAGATACGATTATTGAACTAACTGATATTTCCAAAGTTTATTACCAGAAGGCCCATCTGTTTCATACGGGTGCCAGTGATGTGGTTGCCTTAAAGGATATCAATCTCAAAATCCAAAGAGGAGAAATCTTTGGTCTGGTGGGGCAAAGTGGCAGTGGTAAAACAACTGTAGGGCGACTTCTGGTCAAGCTTGAAAATCCCACCCAGGGGAAAATCCAATTAAACGGTAAAGGCGTGTCCCACTTAAAAGGCCCGGCCCTGCTGGAATATCGCAAGCAGGTTCAGATGATTTTTCAGGACCCCTACCAGTCCCTTAACCCCCACCTTTCCATTGCAGAGACCGTGCTGGAACCCTTGATAGTCCATGGTATAGGCACTCAGGAGAGCCAGAGGCAAAAGGTTCTGGACACTCTGGAGGCCACGGGTTTGGTTCCGGGGAGTGACTTTTATGATCGATATCCCCACCAGCTCAGCGGGGGGCAGCGCCAGCGGGTGGCCATTGCCCGGGCCATTGTACTGGAGCCGGAGTTCATTGTGGCAGATGAACCCACCTCCATGCTGGATGCTACCATTGCCATACAGTTGTTCCAAGTACTATTAGATATTCGGAAACGGCTGGGTATGACATTTTTGTTCATCACCCATAATCTGGCTGCAGCAAAGTATCTGTGTGACCGCATTGCTGTGATCCACGATGGTGTCATTGTGGAGACCGGTCCCACCCTGGATGTTATTGATCATCCCTCACACCCCTACACCAAAATCCTTATTGCGGCCCAGCCCAGTTTTGGTATTTGTCCCATACTGTAAATATTGTTTGAACTTGATGATATGGTTTTAGCGCTAAATTTTCAAAGAACGGGGTCAAGCTTGTGTTGTTGTGCTTTAACAACGCAAGCAGGACCCCTCCCTATCGTGGCCGAAGTTATAATCAAGCCTAATATTTTAAAAGTTGAGTGTCTCCTGGAGCTCATCTGTGGAGAAACCCCAATCCACGTTGTGGGGGGGCAGTTTCTCGTCAAACATGTCTGGGAGCTGGTCATCCTGCTTGGTAAAACCAGCCCGACGGTTAAACTCTTTTTCATCATTGATGGTGGCTTTACCAAGGCTTACCACATCATCCGGGGTCAGGCTTAATCCATGTTGTGCATTGATCAAATTTACAATGGTCTGCACGCCATCTTCATTGTCCAGAACAGCAAAGGCCACAAACAGGCACAGCCCTGCAGCATCAATGGCTGCTGTTGCGATCTGTAGATTCCGTGACAGCTCAATGTTGCCCTCTTTTTTCAGGGGATCAATGTCGCCACCCACCTTGAGGATATTGGCGGTGACGCCATAACCTGCGGTGTGATCTGCACCCATGGGAGTGGTGGCATAGGTGACGCCAACGCCCTTTACTGCCCGGGGATCATAGGCGGGGAATGCCTGTCGTTTAACCACTGGAACTCGGTCCACACCCAGGGCATCACCGGTGAATGCCGCACCATTGCCCAAGATTTTACCATTGCCGGTGCCCTTGGCAATCTCTTTGATCAGTTCGATGGCGGCTTTACCGTCACCCCATTCCAGAAGTCCGCCTTCCATGGCAATACCAATGGCTACACCAGTATCTATGGTATCTACACCATAATCATCACACAAACGATCCATCATGGCAATTTGATCCAAATCCTTAACGGTGGTGTGTGCGCCAAAGGCCCAGAGGGTTTCATATTCAAATCCGGAGGTTAACTGCTTTCCATCCTTATCATTGTAGACCTGGGAGCATTTGATTACACAGCCCGGATGACAGCCCTCGGAAACAATGCCACCCCTTGCTTCCATGTTTTCCACCATTTTTTCTCCACTGATTTCATGGGCATGCTCAAATCGTCCATCCCTGAAATTTTTGGTGGGCAGTCCCCCTGCTTCATTTATGAGATTGACCAGCACGGCAGTTCCAAATCCGGGTAAGCCCTGGCCAGTGACGGGATGGGATTTCAGCATCTCCACCCATCTCTTGTTGGCAGCCTTGAAGGCTTCCGGATCTGCCATGGTCAGTCGATCGCATCCCTTGTCATCCACAACAATGGCTTTGATTTTTTTAGATCCCATGACCGCGCCCAGTCCGCCACGGCCCGCGGCACGTCCTGGGGTTCCCTTGAGGTCTGCCAGCTGAATGCTGGCGGCTTTCAGGCGTTGTTCTCCTGCCTGGCCAATGCTCATGACGCCGGTTTTGGCCCCATAAATGTTCCACATTTTTTCAACGACTTCGTAATTGCCCATGCCCACGTACTCGGCCGCTGGCAAAATTTCCACAGAATCTTTTTTAATGACGATCATGCTGTAGTCATCCCCGGCAGGTTTTCCTTCCAGGACCACTGCTGCAATCCCTAATCGGGCCAGCTTCTGGGAAACAAATCCACCGGAATTACTTTCTTTAATGCCGCCGGTGAGGGGGGATTTAGATCCCACAGAAAGCCGACCGGAGTTGGCGGCGGGTGATCCAGAAAGAATTCCCGGGGCAATGATGAGTTTGTTGGCTGCCCCCAGGGGATGACAGGTGGCAGGTACTTCATTGAGGACCATTTTGGAAGTCAAGGCTCTGCCGCCCAGGCCTACCAGTTCTGCTGGAACATCTTCAAATGTAAAGGATAGTTTTTCGGTGTTTATTCTAAGAATTTTACTCATTTTTTACTCCTCTTTGTCCTATGCCAGGGAGAGCCGCTTTGAGCAGCCAGATAGAACCTGACAGTTACATTAATGTAAGGCATGCATGCGGCAATTGCATTACAATTTTTTCATGAAATGATGAAATAGTGGGTTTTAATATTTTTATTTTTACCATAAATTAAGGGTTGACTTTTGAAAATTCGAACCATAGAAAACCACAACATACAAACATTTTGCATTATAGGAGAGAAAAGGGGATCTGTAAAGACTATGGATGTAAAAAATAATATGTGTTTTAAAAGAGATTTCGGTTAGGTGCTTTTTGGGGATTTGAGAAAATAAATACTATCTTTTGTTATTTATGGTTACTTATGAGGAAACAGATGGGAGGGCTTTCATAGGATAAAGTTGTTCAATGGGTGAAACTGTGCTAAATGAACACATTGCAATGCTGAAAAGAAAGTGGGCTTTGCTTAATCTTTTTTTATATGAAAATGCAGCATCAGGGTGGCGCCAGCAGAGCCTTTGAGGTGGCATAATACGATTTCCTATCTTCGTTGTGTCCGTCAGGACATGACCGTTATAAGGAAATCCGCCCAAAGCACTGGAATTGTGAGAGTTTCAATTTTTGTGCAGGCGGTTACTGCCATGTATGTTATTAAAATCAATACACAAGCCTGATCCCGTGAAAATTTCAACTACCGGGGTGACCAGGATTTAGAGCAAACCCTAAAAAACAAATGGATTTTATACCCATGAGAATTGTAACCAGACCCGATTTTGACGGGGTTGTGTGCGCAGTCTTTCTTTATGAGACAGAAAAAATTGACGAACCCATAAAATGGGTTGAACCCAGCCAGATACAAAGTGGCAATGTTGAGATCCGGGTCGGGGATATTGTGGCCAATCTTCCCAATGATCCCCGCTGCACCCTGTGGTTTGATCACCATGTTTCCAACGATATGGAACAGCTGCCCCCGGGCTTGTTTCGGATTGCTCCATCTGCGGCTGGACTTGTCCATGAGTACTATAAGGAAAAGGGGAGACTGAATAAGGATTTTGATGATCTTGTGCGGTGGACGGATATCATTGATGCAGCCCTGCTGGACATGGACCAGGTGCTTTATCCTGAAAAATATCCCTATATTCTGCTCTCCATGACCATTAAAAATCGCAATGGTGCAGATGCGTCATATTGGAATCATCTGGTGCACCTGCTGCGGAACCAACCCATTAAAACGGTGATGGAAGATCCACAAGTCAAGGTCCGGTGTGAAAAGGTGGTTCTGGAAAATCAGGCCTATGTGGATATCTTAAAGGCCCACACTGTTGTTAAGGGTGATATCTCTGTGACGGATTTCCGGGCACTTGATGTCGTACCCTCGGGAAATCGTTTTTCAGTTTATTGCCTTTGTCCCGATGTCATTGCCAGCGTCAAGATACGATACGATGAGCAGGACCGGGACACCACCATTGTCAGCATTGGACAGAGCATATTCACGGAGGGGCTCAAGGTAAATATCGGGCATCTGCTTTCTCGATATGGGGGGGGCGGTCATGCTGGCGCGGGTGGCTGTAGCATGGAAAGTTCCCTTGCCCCCCATAATATTGATGAAATCCTCACCATTTTGGCGCGGAATCAACCTCTGACCTGAACCAGGACCTCTTCTAATAACGGGCATGTCCTGATGAACACAACGAAGATAGAAAATGGCTGTATGCCGCCCCCGGGGAGGGGTAATGGAAGCGACCCGGAACTGTTAGACAGC
>JASFYZ010000337.1:0-4743 GCA_045046665.1 Desulfobacterium sp. | reverse complement strand
AAAAACGCAGGTTGTTTTGCCTATGATTGATGGTGATTAATCTCATGAAACATCAATTGCATGCGGTTTTAAGTCAAAGTGTCGCTGTAGAGTTAAGTGAGAGGGCGTATTTCAAAACGGGAAAAATGGTTGAAGGGCTGCTGATGACCGACTTGTAAAATTTCGGGACAGGGTAGATTTTAAGGCACATGCTCTATAATTTCAGGAGGTTAGTAAATTTACACACACAATATGCAGAGAACTTAAGACTGACGAGCTGACATGATAAAGACTTTTATCTGTTTTTGCAAACCCGGAGCGTGGATAAAGAACCCAGATTCAAAGATATCATATCACATCACCCGCAGCAATTCCAGTTTTGATGTAGACGCTGAAAGTTCCCATGAACCGCCTTGGACACTCCCCCATTTTAAGTGCCTGAATTTTTAAACAGGCTTTAAACAGGAGGTCGCCTGGGAATAAATGAGCATATGTTTAATAATCCACTTGACTGATTATCTGTAATGTGTAATTTAAAGACGTCAATATATCTTTTTAAACGACATTTTGTCAATTCAGAACAACCCAAAAGCTAAGGCAATAAAAATGAATTCATTAAAAAAGTCGATCTCTTATTGTACATGGACTCTTTGTATTCTGCTGCTCTTTCTATCATCAACCCCTGCAAACTCCCAGGAAAATACCGTTATTGTTTTCAGTGCCGGTTCAACAACCAACGCTGTCACCGACATTGCCACGCTGTTTTTCCAGAAAAAAGGGATCAAGGCGATCACCTCATTTGCTTCCTCTTCCACCCTGGCCAGACAAATTGAACAAGGGGCTCCGGCCCAGGTCTATATCTCCGCAAATAAAAAATGGATGGATTACCTGGAACAGCAGCAAATGATCGCATCGCACACCCGGTTTGATCTGTTGAGCAATCGGCTTGTCCTGATTGCCCCAGGTGACAGCCCCTTGTCCACAATTACCATTAAAAAAGATTTCCCGCTGGCCAGCCTTATTGGCAACGAGCACATGGCCATGGGAGATCCGGATCATGTACCCTCTGGCATTTATGGCAAACAGGCCCTGAAGACCCTGGGTGTGTGGGAAGGGATCAAAGACAAGGTGGTCCGTGCAAAGGATGTAAGAGCCGCGCTGGTACTGGTTGCCCGGGGTGAGGTACCTGTGGGGCAGGTATATGCAACGGATGCCGCTATTTCAGATAAGGTGAAAATCATTGGCACCTTTCCCGAAGATACCCATCCTCCCATTGTCTACCCGGCAGCCATTATTGCAGGCCAGGACATCCCTGAAGCACAGGCGTTTATGGCATTTTTAAAATCCCCGGACGTCAAAATTATTTTTGAAAAATATGGATTCCGTGTCAAGTGATCTCTTTTTTGCATTTAAGCGACATTGAACTGGAAGCCCTGCGATTAAGCCTTTGCATATCCGGGTGGGCTGTGCTTTTTAGCCTGCCCCTGGGCATTGCAGCGGCCTGGGTGCTGGCGCGTCTGGACTTTCCGGGAAAAAGCATTCTGGATGGATTGCTCCATCTGCCCCTGGTGCTGCCCCCGGTGGTCACCGGTTATATGCTCCTGATATTCCTGGGACGAAAAGGGGTGGTGGGTGCCTTTCTTTACAAATACACGGGGCTCACCTTTGCCTTTAACTGGAAGGGAGCTGCCATTGCAGCAGCGGTCATGGCATTTCCCCTTTTGGTTCGATCGGTGCGACTCTCCATTGAAAACATTGACCAGGGGCTGGAATTTGCTGCCCGAACCCTGGGGGCAGGGCAGGTGCGGGTATTTTTCACCATTACGCTGCCATTGATGATTCCGGGTATCATAACGGGCCTTATTCTGGCCTTTGCCAGAAGCCTGGGAGAATTTGGTGCAACCATCACCTTTGTTTCCAATATTCCAGGACAGACCCGAACCCTTCCCCTGGCACTGTACACCTTGACCCAGATGCCCGGGGGAGAAACCGGCGCCATGCGGCTTTGCGTTATTTCCATTGTCATTGCCATGGTGGCCCTGATCTTTTCTGAAATAATGGCCAAGCGGTTTGCCCGTTTTATAAAAGGATAAGTTATGATTGATATTCACATCCAGCGACAGCAAGGTGACTTTCTTGTTAATGCCATTTTCACAGGCGCACCCTCTGGAGTCACGGCATTGTTTGGCCCCTCTGGATCAGGTAAAACCTCCATTGTCAATATGGTGGCGGGATTGGTCAAACCAGATGCCGGGCACATCATCATCAATGATCACTGCCTTTTTGATTCCCGGCAAAAGATAAACCTGGCCCCGGAAAGACGCCGTATTGGATATATTTTTCAGGATGGACGGCTTTTCCCCCATCTGTCGGTGAAAACAAATTTAACCTATGGAATGAGGCAGATTCCTGTCTCCCAACGATATGTTGAGTTTGATGACGTTGTGGAACTCCTTGGCATAGCTCATCTGCTGGAAAGAAGGCCGGCAAAATTATCAGGGGGAGAAAAACAACGGGTGGCCATCGGCAGGGGACTTTTAACAAGCCCGGCCATGCTGCTCATGGATGAACCCCTTGCCTCCCTGGATCATGAGCGCAAACAGGAGGTTCTCCCATTTATCCGGCACATGTGCCGTGAATTTTCTTTGCCGATCCTCTATGTCAGCCACTCCCGGGAGGAAATTCTCAAATTGGCCTCCCATGTAATCATTCTAACCGCTGGCCATGCCGTTGAGGCGGGAAATGTGAAAACACTATTACAACAGGACGTTCCTGCTCCCCGGTTATGTGCCAATGGATGACCACAGTGAAACATAGCCATTGGGCATAATATTTTTTTCTGCGAGCTTGCGATCCCGAAAATTTCCGTTGGAATTAAAAAGGGGCACATGCATTGGCTGGGGAGAATTTCTTGACGTCATTTTCACCACAACCAGTTGGAACCGACACTGATGGTGTTGGTGACGGATTGAACCCCTTCAACCTGTTCCGCAATGCTCACAACCGCCCCCATCATCTTGTGGGAGCCCACATCCCCGTTGATGGTTACATGGCCGTTGAGGCATTCCAGTTGAATTCGCACCGTCCGGGTGGGTTTGTTGCGTGTGAGAGCAGCCCACACCCTGGCAATGGTGAGCGCGTCTTCAAAGGTCTGGCGATCTTCGTCTCTGTCCTGGAAGGTTTCTTGTTCCAGGGTTTTGGCGATGATCTCCACAGCCCCCTGAATGGTGATGTTATCCAAGTTGATCACCAGATCAAAACTTGCGGGATCATTGACGTCCACCCCCCACACGGTGCGGGCCCAATGGGCTCTGTCTTTGTCCATTTCCTGGATGTGATCAATGGCCTGTTCCCGGGAAAGCCCTTTATTCTTTATGGCGTGTTCAATGCGGTATTCCATGCCAGCGATGACCTTCACCCGGAGAAGCCGGGGAATATCCTGTAAAAGGAGTTGGGCTGCAAATCCATGGTACACCATATTATTTCCACGGCCCAGTTCCAGAATGGCGGCTCTGACATATTTTACGTTGATAATGCTTTGTCCTGAATTGAGACCCAGGGGACCCGGAGGTTGCAAAATGGAATTCCTGAGTTTTTCTTCCGGTATGTCAAATGTTTCTGCCGCATGTTTAACCAGTACTTCACGACTGACACAGACGTAGTTCATATGTTTTGCAAGGGCTTCTGAAACGGCTTTACCACCGCCGAAGGTACCCCTTGAAATGGTGATAACTGCCATCTTATTCGTTCTCCCTCTGGTTTTTTATAACAGGTGGACCTATTCGCCGGGTGATAAGTGCCAGTGCGGCGGAAAATGTCAGCATGAATATGATCAAAAGATAAGAGATGTCTGGTTTGCCGGTAATGTCCCGGATCAGACCGTTGACCCAGGGCATGATTAAGCCAGCGACACCAAATGCGGTGAAGAGCCATCCATAGTTGAGTCCGAAATTTCTTATCCCGAAATTATCTTTACAGGCTGCCGGAAAAATCGTCAAGTTTGCACCGTAATTAAGGCCGATCATGAATACCACCAGGAGCACCACGGGCCATGAAACCCCGCCATTCTGGGTCAATCCATACAGGATGCCAATGACCGAGGCCTGGCAGAGAAAGGCCCCGCAAAGGGTGAGGGGACGACCGATTTTGTCTGAAATAATACCGCCAAGAATGCGGCCAAGCGTATTGCCAAGGGAAAGAACCACCACGGCCAGGAACGCCCATTGGCCCAAGGCATGTCGGCCAAAATCCGCAGCCACACTGATGAAAACCAGGCCCGCCGATGCCCCGGAAAAATACATGAAAAATAATAGCCAGAACTGGGGCGTGGCCATCATCTGTTTCCAGTTGAACTCCTGGAGTTTGGGGGCGGTTGTCTTAGAATGCCGGGACATGGGCACAAACCCTGGGGGGGGATTGTAGACAAACCATGCCAGGCAGAGAACGGCAATCCAGATGGTGATGCCAAGGGTGATCATGGTGGTACTGATTCCCGGCATAACCACGCCCTGGGGGGTGGTGGTGGAAAAAAAATTCAACAGCCAGGCCGTGAAAGGTGCCAGGGGCAGGGGGGCCAGTCCTGAACCTGCAACCACCATTCCCACGGTGATACCTGTTTTTTCCGGGGGAAACCACTTCATGGCAGCCGGTGTCAAAGAGGCGTAGGCAAGGCCCACACCGGTTCCGGTGATGATGCCGAAACCGATGATAAAGGCGGGCAGGGATGATCCGCCCAAACCGGCAACAATGCATCCTGCCCCCCCC
>JASFYZ010000336.1:0-6055 GCA_045046665.1 Desulfobacterium sp. | reverse complement strand
TGGAGAAGATTATAAGCAAAGTGGGGAGCACTGCCACTTTTGAGCATAAAAATGAACGAAATTTTATCATGAGCCCGGATAAAGACGAAGTATTTTCACATCTCGTGGATACTTTTATGAAAATAAGTTTTCCCTACCTTTCCAGGCCTTATTTTCCCGAAAAATATATTTTAAAATGCTATATGCAGTGATCAAATTTAATTTTAAAAATTATTGTTGACGAACCTGTAAAAAATCGGCCCATGCTTTTTTAACCACTTGATATTGATGCTGCAACACATTCCAAGCACTACATGGTGTTCTCTAAAAATGAGGGCTGGACAATGAGGGCTGGACTTTGTACGAGACCCTCATTGTTGAATTACAAGAATAAAGGATGATGTAAAATGAAGGAAAATTACGGCAAATGTTTTTTAAAATCGGGACTGATTTTGTTGCTAATTTCCCTAATGATGCCGCTGAATGTGACGGCAACCATCTACATGTTTATGGATGAAAATGGGGTCAGGCATTTTTCTGACACCCCTGTATCTCCAAAATCTCGCGTATTCATCAAAGGGAAACGAAGGCACCACAAAGCGCCTCTGAATAAAAAATGCTATGACCATCTCATAAAAAAAGCTGCCCGAAAATTCAACGTAGATTTTTCACTGATAAAAGCCGTCATTGAGGTGGAATCTGCTTATAATCCCCGCGCCATCTCATCTAAGGGTGCCCGGGGTCTCATGCAGATCATGCCCTTTAATTTCGCAGATCTCAAACTCATAGACCCCTTTGAACCCTCCCAAAATATCATGGCAGGGACCCGATACCTCAATCAATTGCTCCATCAGTACAAGGGTAACATTAAATACGCCTTGGCCGCCTACAATGCAGGGCCGGGAAATGTGAATAAATATAATGGTATCCCACCCTTTCAGGAAACCCAGAACTATGTTCAAAAAGTCATAGCCCTGCACCACATCTACCGCCCTAACTCATGAGTCAAAGTATAGGCCTGGTTTTATAATGTAAAATTTTAGATATTTTGGAATTAATTATAAGATGGATCAACCAATAGGGCCTCAATTCATATCGCCATCAAGACCCTGTAATTTAATCGACATCTATAGTTCCTGGGCACAGATTATAATCCATATTCCTGATAAAATGGGATAGTTTTTCTCTTATATCAGGACGTTCCATGGCAAAGGCCAGATTCGCCATCTGGAATCCTGCCTTGTCACCACAGTCAAAGCGTTCTCCTTCAAATTTATACCCGAAAACCGGCTGATCACGCAGCAGTTTCTCCATGGCATCGGTGAGCTGAATCTCCCCCCCTGCCCCCACTTCCTTTTCCCCCAGGTAATCAAAAATCTTAGGGGTCAGGATATAACGGCCCACAATGGCCAGATTGGAAGGGGCATCTTCAGGGGCAGGTTTTTCCACCATCCCCTTGACCCGTACCACATTGTCCTCTATCTCATGGGCATCAAGGATACCATACCGATCCGTCTGATCCCTGGGAATCTCCATGACAGCGGCAATGCTGGCCCTTAACCGATCAAACCGACTGATCATCTGGGAAAGCACCGACACCTTTGATTTAATCAAATCATCAGCCAGGAGCACGGCAAAGGGTTCATCCCCCACAATATCCCGGGCACACCAGATGGCATGGCCCAGGCCCTTGGGCTCATGCTGACGGGTATATACAATGGTTCCCGTGGGGGGGACCAATTTTTGAATCTGCCCCAGGGCTTCATCTTTACCTTTGTTTTTCAGGGTCATTTCCAGCTCAAAGGATCGATCGAAATGATCTTCCAGGGCTTTTTTTCCCCGACCGGTGACAAAAATTATCTGTTCAATGCCCGCAGCAAAGGCCTCTTCAACGGCATATTGAATGATGGGTTTATCCACAACTGGGAGCATCTCTTTGGCCATGGCCTTGGTTGCCGGAAGAAACCGGGTACCAAGCCCTGCCACGGGAAAAACCGCTTTCCTGATTTTCATATAAACCTCCATCTACTCAGTGAATATAATGATACATGATTTTTTAATATGCACAGTTATCACCATTTCATCAAGACCTTTCCAGCAATTCAATTCCGGCACTCTTCAAAAATACGTTACAGCTTTTCAAAGTATTCCCAATTTGCAATGTTTTTTTCCCAAAAGCCTGTGGAATACTTTTGGGCCATATGAAGGATGCCCCATCATAAAAGAGCCCTGGATTGACGATTTGTCAATGCAAGGCTCCAAATATGATACTGAATTCAGCAGCCTTCATATTACTTTAAAAATAAACGACACTTTTTCAAACAAATCCCAGTAAAGGAGAGAGTGCTCTTAAAAACTGTCAAGCAATGAATGAAGGATGCCCTGAATTCTGCTTTTAATGCTGGCAGGGAGAATCGGGATCATGCCCGCAGCCATTTTCACCAGTGACCAATGTTTGTTTAAGATAGGCATTTACCAGATTTTCCGGTGTTTCCACCGGGGCTCCGGTAACCACATCAATACCTGCTTGGTCAAAGAGCTGTTGTGCCATTTGTCCCATGCCGCCAGTGATGATGACATTCACCCCTTGTTCATGAAGCCATTTGGGCAAAACACCGGGCTCATGGGCGGGGGGATCAAGAACCTGTGTGTCTGTAATGTTTCCATCCTCAACATCCATAATACAAAATTCCCTGCAGTGACCAAAATGTGTGGTCAATTTACCCATTGCCATTGGAATTGCAAATTTCATCTTTGATGTCCTTTCGTTCTTTTTAAAATATTCAGAGCCTGTTTAAAAATTATTCCCAATGAGTCAAATCGACTAATTCCATCAAATTCATACCTGTGTCATAGCAAAATTTAACCCTGTTCAAACAATCTTTGACACAATGTGATATCTTTAAAACAGGCTTTCAGGAAATCTGGCCGTTAAAAAAACATTATGACAAAAGATCCAAAGTATTACAATAAGACAATTGAATGCGTGGAGAAAAATTTTCTTAAACCCAATGACCCTCGACATTGGGGCCACCTGCATAGGTCAATTCTCCGGCATTAAATTTTTCCACAACTTCCTTTACGGTACCCTGGATACCGGTGATGATATGAATGCCGGCTGTTTCCAGAACTTTAAACGCTTTGGGTCCACAATTTCCGGTGAGAACCGCTTCCACGCCTGTGTCAGCAACGGTTTTCCCGGCCTGGATTCCAGCCCCCTGGGGCAGGTTCAGATTCTGGCTATTTTCCTTGACCTCAAAGTCCATGGTCTTGGTGTCCACCACAATGAAATACTGAGCCCGACCAAAACGGGGATCAAGGGCTGCATCCAAATCTTTTCCACTTGAGGTAACGACAATCTTCATTTTGTTCTCCTTATCTTAAATTTTCCTTCATTGATGTTCAAATTAATAACACATTCCGGCTTAGTCACAACAAGATGGGCCATTATAGGAAGGGATCAGGCCTGTGTTATTTATTGGAGCCTGATAAAATCCTCAGCCGCCAAGAACACAAGCCTGACCCCGTTGATCTATGATCCGCCGGATATGCCCCGTCTTAATTCCAAAAATTGAGTTACATGATTCGTTCCAGTGTGGTGCCCATAAATTGCTGAACCTGTTTCCAGATGGATTCCACGGCCAAGGCCGCAGGTCCCCGGGAAAACTGAGTCAGGCTCTGGCCCGCCTTCATGGCATCAATCACCCCTCGATCAAAGGGAATTTCTCCCACAAATTTAATGCCGTTTTTCTTTGCAAAGGCCCTTATGGTTCCAGCTGTTTCCTGGTTTAAATCTGCCTTGTTAATGCAGAGCATGGTGGGAATCCTCATCTGATCTGCCAGGGATTTCACCCGTTCCATATCATGCAGACCGGACAAGGTAGGTTCGGTGACAATGAGCAATGCATCGGCATTGGTCACCGCAGCAATCACAGGGCATCCAATGCCTGGAGGGCCATCGGTGATGATCAGGGGAATCTTCTTATCCTTGGCCATCTCCCGTGCCTCCTGGCGCAGTTGACTCACCAAAAGACCCGAATTTTCTTCGGCAATGCCAAGACGGGCATGGATCATGGGACCCCAGGGGGTTTCTGATACAAATTTTTCACCACACACCTGCCGCTCAAAGGCAATGGCCTTTTCCGGGCAAAAATAAGCACACACCCCACACCCTTCACAGGAAATGGGATCAATGATAAAATCCTCGGAAATGGCATTAAACTGGCATCGTTCCCGGCAATCGCCACATTCAGTGCACAGATCGTTGGCTATGCTGGCCAGGCTCCCCCCCTTAAAATATGAATTTTCAAGGGTCTTATGTTCAAGGGTCAAGAAGAGGTTGGCAGCGTCCACATCGGCATCCACCACGATTCTATTGGGGGCAAGGGTGGCAAAGGATGCCGTTACACTGGTTTTTCCGGTTCCCCCCTTGCCGCTGATAATGGTTAATTCCTTCATTTTCCCACCTCCCCGGCCTTTTTGGGTTCGGACAACACTTTGCTTAACCTGTCAAACAACTCCAGGAACAAGACTTTCATTTCCGGCATTTCATTTACCAGTAAGTCGCCCTTGGAACAGATGGAGGCAGCTTCCCTGCTAAAGGGAAAGCGCTGGAGAATTTCGAGTCCCTCCTTTTTGGCATACGCTTCCACAATCCCAGGCTCGTCATCGGCCCGGTTTATGACAATGCCTGTAGGAACCTTGAGTTTTTTTAACGCTTCCACCGTCAAGGCAAGATCATTCAACCCAAAGGGGGTGGGTTCTGCCACAAGCAGGGCATAATCCGATGCACGCAAGGCCTCAATGGCAGGACAAGAGGTGCCGGGGGGGGCATCCACAAGGGCAATTCCCCCGGGTTTGATGCGCTCTTTTACCTGACTGATCAAAGGGGGAGACATGGCCTCCCCCACCCGTAACTCTCCCCAGGTAAGATCAATTCCCTGGGCATTTACGCCCTGATGTACACTTCCCAGCACACGAAAGCCGTCACTGATAGCATCTTCGGGACATACCATTGTACATCCCCTACAGGAATGGCACATTTCTGGAAACGTCATAATTTTTTTTGCCACCAGGGTAATGGCGCTGAATTGACATATCTCTTCACAGGCACCACACAAGGTGCAGCGCTGGGTGTCTATCTTTGGCACCATGACGGAAATGGGTTCACTGGAAATTTTTTCAGGTTTTATAAAGATATGGGAATTGGGCTCTTCCACATCACAGTCAAACACCGTTACATCATCGCGGTCAATGGATGCAGCCAAGTTAACCGTCACCGTGGTCTTCCCCGTCCCTCCTTTACCGCTTGCTATGGTAATGATCATCTGCTTTGTCCTTACACATGGGTTTGTCATATTTGAATCAAACGAGCATATGCTATAAATATAACCAAAATAACAATCTTGTCAAACTTAATTTTAAGCAATTACTCCAAAAAAATTAAATTCTCTGGGTTCTTGCGGTCAGTGTTGCATGTTTGGGGGGATGCATTCCCATTTTCCCGGTCGGAAGGTTAATTCGCAAGGGGTCATGTGTTCTTGGCATTATCAGTGGTTTTGGAGTTTACACAGGCTGTGGTCGATAGCGACAATAAGACAAGCCTGACCCCGCTTACCCGGAAATCAGCTCCATGGAATTGTAGGGCTTGATCATAGCATCGGCCACCTTGTGGTTATTTCTTAACAGTGGAAAATAAATCCTGTCGTTACAGGCGCTTGTAATGGGTTGAATTCTATTTCCTGTATAGTGATCCCTCTTATGATCAACCCCGAATTGTATGATGATGCTGGAAAAATGGGAATGCGCCCTGTTTGGGTCAGTCAATGCCCAGGATGGCCAAGCGCTGTGTTATGGGGAAATATTGACATTCCGCCTGATTTTATATATTAATGTGTTGAATTTAGTAAATATTCGGGTTGGTAATGTAAATGTTTGGCCAGTGCCCCATATGCGCGTATTTGGGACTGCGTAGCATACTATAGCTCCGGTCACATGACTTGATATTTGTGACATTCTCATGTAGTATAATCGCATCCGAAGTTTATCCAAGAAAAGGAATGTGGTCAATAGATGT
>JASFYZ010000335.1:0-12777 GCA_045046665.1 Desulfobacterium sp. | reverse complement strand
GTGTACCGAGGGGCATCCGGGAGCACTTTAAAAGTAAGTCTGTGGAGAGAACCGTAAGACCTAAGTTTTAAGCTCGGGCTATCTCGATGAATCAGAAATCTTTAAGAGCGATCTTTTAGCATTACAGCGACATTTAGGTATTTGAATAAGAAACGCGTGCCATTTTGCTTATGATTCATGCTGATTTAGCCCATGAAAATCAATTGCCATAAGGGTTTCAAGTCAAAGTGTCGCTGTAGTGTTAGAATCCCAATCCTTTAGGTTTGGGAGTATGTCAAGAGCTGTCTTCCTGGTATCGGTAGATCAGTTTCGGTGTTTCAATGAAGACCTTGGTGTCCGAAGGGACCGATTGGGTCAGCCAGACATTGCCACCAATAACAGAACCGGCTCCAATGATGGTCTTTCCTCCCAGAATGGTGGCTCCGGAGTAAATAATTGCATTGTCTTCTATGGTGGGGTGCCGCTTGGCACCTCGCAGTTTTTCTCCGGCCCCCGGGGGAAGGGATAGTGCCCCGATGGTGACATTCTGGTAAACTCGGACATTGTCGCCGATGCTACTGGTTTCACCAATAACGATGCCTGTGCCATGGTCAATGACAAACCGTGTACCAATGGTGGCACCGGGATGAATGTCAATGCCAGTGATACTGTGGGCATGTTCGGACATGATTCTGGGGAGCTGGGGAACCTCAAGCCTGTTCAGAATATTGGCAATTCTGTACACGGTTATGGCATAAAGTCCCGGATAACTGAAGATTACCTCATCGTGGCTTTTGGCAGCAGGATCTCCCTCATAGGCAGCCCTTACATCCTGTGCCAGACCGCGCCTGAGTCCAGGTATCTCCTCAATGACCTTCAGTGCTGTCTGATATCCCTTGTTTTCACATTCAACGCAGGCCTGCCCATACCGAAGGCAGTCATGGCGCAGCACATGGGTTATCTGTTCGGCCAGGATATCGTGGAGCTGGGAAATGGTCTGCCCAATGCTGTACTTCAAGTTGGCCCCATCGAGCTTTTCCCGGGAAAAATACCCGGGAAATAGAATTTCCCTGAATTTGTCAATCATCTCCTGGACGGAGGTGCTGAAGAGGATGGGTTCATCTCCGATGTGGGCAAAACACGCTTCGTCCTCCAGGCTGTTAATAATGGTATCTATCACCCCAGGGAGGTTTTTACGTTGTTCAAAAATTCGCTGGTTATTGGTTTTACAGGAGATGAGCTCTTCTTTAAGATTTTTCATTTTCGGATGCTTCTCCGGCGGTTGAAAAAATATTGATGTCTTGGAAAGTGTCTTTGAATAGGTCGCATTTTTTGCATTCAGCAATTTTTTCCTGCCAGTTGCTGTGTACCTTTCCGCTGCAGATGGTGCCGTTGATAAACCAGCAGAGATCACCGGAATTAAATTCCCAGGCAGGACAATTATTTCGCTTCTCCTCTGGGCAGTTGAGCGTTTCCCAGCAGGGCAGGTCTTTTGTTTTTCCGTGGGTGGCTCTGAAGACAAGAAAGAGCATCTGTCGTTCGACATGGTGGGGGATTTTCCGCCAGCCCTGTTCGTAGCTGTGTACTGCCTTTATGGATGTCCCAATGAGCTGGGCCGTCTTTTTCTGGGTCTTTTTCAGTTTTGCTCTTATTCTTTTGAATTCAATACTTTCCATGATTGCTCTTTTTTCATTAATTTTGTTAGAACTGAATCTTCAGTCCTTTAAACAAATCACGCCCATACTGGGACCCAGGTCTTTTGAATATTTTGCCGAAAAAGAAGTGGTTTCCAGTGAGCACGGAATGGTTTTCGATGAGGCTAAAATATACGTAAATATATGGCAGAAAGATATTATTGTCAATGAATATTTACCACATTGTGGTAACTCGTGTTTTGGGCGGTTTGTCAGTGTGGGTTATGTTCTTATTTGTGATTAAATCAGTTGTTTTGGGGTTGGTTCTAACGTCGGCCAGAGAATATGCACCAAACAGTCAACAATTAAATATAATGTTAAATTTCAATTGTTTAATTATTGCTATCTGATGTGCGCTGTCAAAAGTGGCCGAACTTAGAGCCAAGCCCGTTATTTAAAAGTGTTCATTCCGTCCAATGCATGGGGGAATCTATCTAAGAATCGGTAAAGGGTGGCCCGTCCCACTCCCAGATATCGGGCTGCTTTGGCTTTATTTCCACCGGTGAGTTTCAGGGCTTTCTGTACCGAGGTCATATTCAGCTTGGTCGATTTCCCCGTGGGCCCGGGGGAGGGGGGAGGGAGTTCAGGGCAGGTCCCGGGATCTATATTTCTTAATTCCATGGGAAGATCCATGGGTAAAATTTTATCTTGTTTGCATCGAACAATGGCAAATTGCACGGCGTTCTGAAGTTCTCGGACATTGCCCGGCCAGGCATAATCCATCATTACCCGTACGGCATCCTTGGAAAATTCGGGCATTTCAGAGGCATTGTCCTTTTTTGCCCGTTCCAGAAAATGGGAGATAAGAAGAGGAATGTCATTACGGCGATTTTTCAATGGGGGAAGTTCAATGGGAATGACGTTGAGTCTGTAAAAAAGATCCTTGCGGAAATTACCCTTTTCTACTTCCTGGGAAAGGTCCTTGTTGGTGGCACTGATAATTCTTACATCCACATGGATACTCTTTTCTCCGCCGACCCTTTCCAGGGTGCCTTCCTGGAGAAATCGCAACAGCTTGACCTGGATCTGTTTGGGCAGCTCTGCCACTTCATCCAGAAATAAAGTTCCCTTGTGGGCCAGTTCGCATCTTCCTTTTCTTTCCCGGATGGCTCCGGAAAATGCCCCTTTTACGTGGCCGAAAAGCTCACTTTCCACAAGTCCTTCGGGTATGGCCCCGCAGTTCACTGGCACAAAATGAGCGCCGGCCCGCTTACTTTCATTGTGCAGGGCCTCTGCCACCCGTTCTTTTCCGGTGCCGGTTTCGCCACTGATATGCACCGGATAATCATAGGAGGCCACATCCCTTATCTGCTGGAAGAGTTGCAACATCTCTTTGTCTTGTCCAATGATTCCGGAAAAAGCGGTGAGTTCCTTGGCTTTGGCGGCCAGGGCGTCATGTTCGGTAGTATCTCTAAATGAGGCTATGACCCCTTTTAAGATACTTTCATCTATGATGCCGGTGATACTCATTTCAAGATGTCGGGTTTCACCATCTTTAGTGGTAATATTCATGGGATATTCAATTTTATTTTTAAAATCCGGGATAAGTCCACTGCTGCAAAAAGAGCAGCGTTCTCCGCATAAAGGCGCTCCAAACACCTGGTGGCAATCATTACCCAAAACTTCTTGTCTGGAGTATCCGGTTATTTTTTCAGCTGCTTTGTTGAAAAAAACAATTTTGCGATTCATGTCATGGGCAATGATGCCTTCCTTAAGATGATCCAGCACCAGCATCAGGCTTTTTTTGTCAAATATAAGATTTTCCATTTTTTACTCCCATCTACAGCCATTTCCCCTGTCGTGAACGGCATGGGATCTTCTATTAATAGATACAAATGTGTATCACAACTATTTGCCAATTACCATAAGAATATCCACTGAATGAAAATTAGATTTTAGGGGGGCTTTTAACATTGGTTCCCATGGGCAGTGGCTGATCCCATCCAGACTAACTAACTTAGGGGTAAACCCCAAGGCCCCTATGAACCGTGCATGGGTGAGAAATCCAATGCCCGGTATTCTGGGTTTTGATATATTGGGACTTTACAAGGGAGACATGAAGGCTTACACTTTAAATTCAGTTCTTCCTCGACCCCAAAAATTCACAATCGTTAAAAACCAACATCAGTTAGTAAGGAGAAACGCCATGACACAAATTACATTGAAAGGCAATCCCATTGAAACCAACGGCCCTTTGCCAGCAATTGGAACAAAAGCTGCCAACTTTACCCTGGTGGGAACCGATCTTGGGGATGTGAATCTCACAGACTATGCAGGCAAAAAGGTTGTTCTCAATATTTTCCCCAGCATTGATACACCCGTATGTGCCGCTTCTTTAAGGCGGTTTAACCAGGTGGCGGGTGATTCGGATAATACCGTGGTGCTATGCATTTCAAGGGATCTTCCCTTTGCCCACACACGCTTTTGTGAAGCTGAAGGCCTGAAGAACGTGATTCCCCTTTCCGTATTTAGAGACCATGATTTTGGCAAGGATTACGGTGTGAGAATTACCACGGGACCCTTGGCGTCTTTGTTTGCCAGGGCCATAGTAATGGTTGATGTGGATGGAAACGTTGCCTATACAGAGCAGGTGCCGGAGATTGCCCAGGAACCTGATTATGACGCAGCCTTGGCTGCCCTTGGGAAATTGTAAGCGGAGAGGTCTGCCGCCGATTCAGGCTTCCTTTCTATAATCGCCACGGGCGGCCCCATATTCTGACCTGGGTTCGTCCATAACAAATAATGAAACTGGAATCATGCCGCCCCCAACGGGGGCTCTGCTGTCGCTACGTTGCTGCTGGATTTCCTTATAAAAGCGTCTACAAAACTTCATTACCGTATAAAAAGAGGAGACGCCGCCATGAAAATTATTTATAATATCACCTTGCTGATTGGTTTGATTGTCGCGAGTTACCTGATTCAGAACGCATTTGTTGAACAGGAGGTCAATGCCATGGATGAAAATCATAGCACTTTGGAGAAAGCCACATTTGCCGGGGGATGCTTCTGGTGTATGGAGCATCCCTTTGAAAAAATGGACGGTGTTCAATCGGTTGTCTCAGGATATGCCGGGGGGCATTTGGAAAGCCCCACATATGAAGATGTCTCCTCGGGCGGCAGTGGGCACCTTGAGGTGGTACAGATCTCCTTTGATCCGAAAAGAATCAGTTATAAAACCCTTTTGAGCGTATTCTGGCAGCAGATAGATCCCACGGATGATGGCGGGTCCTTTGTGGATCGGGGAGAGCAGTATGGATCTGCCATTTTTTATCATGACAAAACCCAGCAAGCCTTGGCCCAGGATGCCAAGGGGGCACTTGACCGATCTGGGGTGTTCAAGGACCCGGTTGCCACCGTGATTCGTCCCCTTGACACCTTTTATCCTGCCGAAACCTATCACCAGGATTATTACAAAAAAAATTCCCTGCGATATAAATTTTACCGGGGGGGCTCGGGCAGGGACAGCTTTATAAAGAAAAACTGGAACCAGACTGCCCTGGAAAAATTTGAAGCGCAGCTTGAAATAAACACGGCAGGGGAGGCTGCATCAACGGTGGCACCAGGGTTTGTTAAGCCCTCGGATGGGCAATTGAAGAAAAAGTTGACCCCCTTGCAGTATGATGTGACACAGAAAGAGGGCACAGAACGGTCCTTTAACAATGAATATTGGGACAATAAGTCCCCGGGGGTCTACGTGGACATTGTTTCTGGAGAAGCACTTTTCAGTTCCACGGATAAATTTGTTTCTGGAACGGGTTGGCCCAGTTTTACCCGACCCATTGAGGGAGGAGAGCTGATTGAAAAAACAGACAAAAACCTTGTTTTTGCCACCCGAACCGAGGTGAGAAGTCCCCTGGCGGATTCCCATCTGGGGCATGTCTTTGACGATGGACCGCCCTCCACGGGGTTGCGGTACTGCATCAACTCGGCTTCTTTGCGCTTTATTCCCCGGGAGGATCTTGAAAAAGAGGGGTATGGGCAATATTTAAAATTGTTTGAATAACGGCCATGGGCAGATCAAGGGTATTCAGCCTGGCCTGCCCATTACAAAGATTGAAAGTCCTCCTTGCTTTGCTCATAATATGGGGCAAAAATAGAGTTTACCCCTACGTTTTTAATATTTGTATTGCATCTTAGTTTGCCGGGACTTTCATATAAAAAAACCTTTGGGAGATGGACATGGAAAAACTTGGCGATATGCTTATCCGGAAAAAGCCCTTTCAAGAGATGGTCATGGGAAACACCGCTGTTGTTCGAGCCATGGTGGAGGCGGGGACACAGGTGGTGACGTCCTATCCCGGCTCCCCCACCCCTGAAATCGCAACGGCTATCAACAGTATCCCGGGGGAAAAAAGACCTTTTTGTTTTGAATTTTCCGTTAATGAAAAAGTGGCCACTGAAGTTGCCTTTGGCGCTGCCCTTAATGGCAACCTTTCCACGGTGTTTTTTAAAAGCGTGGGACTTAACGTGGCCCTGGACAGCTTTGTGCAACTGGGATTGATGAATATTCCCGGAGGTATGGTGATCATCCTGGGGGATGACCCCGGGGCCAACTCTTCCCAGAATGAGCAGGATAATCGCAATATTTTCAGGATGTCCCGCATTGCGGTGCTGGAACCTGCATCACCCCAGGAGGTTTACCAATACTATCTTATGGCGGCAAAGCTGGCAAAGCAGGAGCAGATCGCCGTGGTTCTGCGTCTTACCACCCATGTGTGCCATGCCAGGGAAACGGTGTCATTTGGAGAATTCAACGGGGTGATGCCCTCCCATAGAATTGATTTCAGCCCGGAAAACGGACCTTATATCCCCATCGCCGCCCTGGCCCTGGAGATGAAACGCACATCCCTTGCCAAGATTCCCCGTATTATGGTCTTTGCAGGGGAACAGGCGTTAAATACCCTTATTCCCGGAGACAACAACACCCAGCATCGCGGGGTCATCACCCAAGGGCTCACCTGTCGATCTTTGCAGGATGTTCTCCAGGGAGGAGACGTAAGTCCGGATATCCTGAAGCTTGGCATGGTGTATCCCATTGATACCCAAGGCGTCGTGGACTTTTTAAAAGCCCATAGCCAGGTGCTGATTCTGGAAGAGCTGGATGATATTCATGAAAAAGAGATAAAAGCCCTTGCCTTTGATCAGGAGATTTCTGTGAAAATTCTGGGTAAAAACGATGACGAAGATTTCATTGGTGAGTACACCCCGGACAAGGTGCTCAAGGTGCTCCATGGGATGTGGCCGGATCTTGTACAACACCATGCAAAGCCAGAGGAAAAATGGTGTCCGGATATCCTTGTTGAAGTGCCCCCGCGTCCGGCCCAGATGTGTCCGGGCTGCGGTCATCGAAGTGCCTTCCATGCCATTAAAAAAGCCCTGGGGGACAATGATATCACCGTGGCGGACATCGGTTGCCACACACTGGGGTTTCTTCCCCCCTATGAAATGGGGCAGGTGTTGTTGTGCATGGGGGCATCTCCGGGCATTGCATCGGGCTTGTCTCTTTTTAACACCCAGAGAAGGGTGGTGGCCTTTATTGGGGATTCCACCTTTTTCCATGCCGGATTACCCGGTATCATGAATACCCTTTTCAATCACCACAATATCACCCTGATTGTCATGGAAAACGGCACCACTGCCATGACCGGACACCAGGACCATGCGGGCAGCGTAATACCCATTGAGTCTCTTTTGAAAGGGCTGGGGATTCAGCATATTTTTTCTTGCGATACCTATCAGCAATCCACCCTCACCGAACATGTAACGGCTGCCATGGCCGTTGACGGATTAAGTGTGGTCATTGCAAAACACCCCTGCATGTTGAAGTTTACCCGGGCCCAGATGAAAAAACCGGGATTTGTGCCTCGCCATGTAAAAATTGATGATGAGCTGTGCAATCAGTCCCATGTCTGTGTGGAGACCTTTGGGTGTCCGTCCTTTGTGAGAAATCCCGACGGCAGTGTGGGGGTAAACCATGACCTTTGCATTGGGGACGGCTCCTGTAGACCGGTTTGCCCGGAAAAGGCCATTGAAATAGATCAATAACTGCCATTTCTCCCCAAGATAAAATGGAGTCAGGCTTGCCTGACGAGCCAAGAAGGAGTGTATAAAAAAATGACGAACCCTTTTAATATTCATATGACAGGCGTGGGAGGGCAGGGAATTGGACTGCTCAGCCAGACACTGCTTCGTGCCATTGACTGTGCTGGTATTCATGCCATTGCCGTGGATACCCATGGACTTGCCCAGCGGGGCGGCATGGTGGTTTCCCGGATTCGCATGGGAGAAAATATTTTTTCTCCTTTGATCATGGCCCATTGTGCAGATCTTGTCCTTGGCATGGAGATCCATGAAGCCTTGAGGGGGGCACACACTGCCCTGAAAAAAAATGGAATACTGTGTTATCTGAATGTGGCCTGGCAACCCCTGGCCGTGCGCCTGGGAGAGGCGAATCCGGTGACGGAGAAGGAAATAAAAACACTTTGTGAGCACATGGATGTAAGGGGGTTTCGGGTGGATTCAGATAGCATTGAAGATCCCCGCATGCAGAATATGGCCCTCATTGGAACCATTGCCGCCAATAACTTAATACCCGGGGTGGAGATGCGCCATTATCGCCAGGCCCTGGAGGCCTTCTTAACAGGACCGGTTCTGGAAAAAAATTTGGCCTTACTCGAATCCTACGGAAAAGGGTCTGCACCCGGGCCGGGATGAAGGCTGGGTGTTTTGCGTGGATAAACCAGAACAAGCAGGTAGCGCTTATCGCTATCTGCTTGCTCATCGTCTGTCTTTGTAATTTTGGGCCGGGTCATTGTCAACACCAATTCATGGGCAGAAAACGACCATGCTAAAAGGCCCGAAATTTTTATTACCCTATGGCCTTTAGGCCGTAAAGCCCAAGGCCTTTTAGGCTTGGGTAGCTCACAATGCTGCTTTGTATATATTTACAACGTCGTCCAGAGAAGGTCTTCTGGGGTTAGTCGCGCCACAGGCATCTTTCTGAGCATTTTCAGCCATGGTAACAAGGTCTTCTTCTTTAACACCCAGCTCTGTCAAGTTTGCAGGAATTCCCACATCCGCAGACAGGGTCTGAATGGCGGACAATGCTTTTTCAGCAGCGTCCCGGGTGGAAAGACCTGTGATATTTTCTCCCAATGCCACAGCAATGTCAGCAAAGCGATCCAGTTTGGCAATCAGGTTGTAACGAGACACATGGGGCAGCAGGATGGCGTTGCACACACCATGGGGAAGATCATAGAAACCGCCCAGCTGATGGGCCATTGCATGAACATGACCCAGGCTTGCATTGTTAAATGCCATACCTGCAAGATATTCTGCATAGGCCATTTTGTCCCGGGCATCAAGATCTTCGCCATTGGCAACAGCCTGACGTAGATTTCCGGCAACCAGCTCAATCGCTTTGATGGCACAGGCATCTGTAACAGGGGTGGCGATGGTGGAAACATAGGCTTCAATTGAATGGGTCAACGCATCCATTCCAGTGGCAGCAGTCAGGAAGGAAGGCATGCCAAGCATCAGAAGGGGATCATTGATGGCGATGGTGGGGGTTACCCGCCAGTCAACAATGGCCATTTTTACTTTTCTGCTGGTGTCGGTGATGATGCAGAAGCGGGTCATCTCGCTGCCGGTACCGGCTGTGGTATTGATGGCGATGAAGGGAGGCATGGGTTTGGTGGACTGATCAACGCCTTCGTAGTCATGGATGGTTCCGCCATTGGTGGCCACGATGCCAACGCCCTTACCACAGTCATGGGCACTACCCCCACCCAGGGTGATGATCATGTCGCAACCGCTTTCCTGATAGCGTTTAAGACCTTCGGCAACATTGTTATCTGTGGGGTTGGGAATGGTATCATCATATACAACGGCATCCACGCCAACGTCTTCTTTAATCATATCGCAAATCTGCTGGGTCAGACCACAGGCAGTGATGCCCTTGTCAGCCACCAGAAAAGGTTTTGTCACGCCAAGGGTCTTCATCTGTGCGCCCAGTTGCTTGTGAGATCCAATACCCATAAGAGTTACTGTGGGAATAAAAAATCCGTATACTGCTTCGCCGTTTGACATGTTAAAGCTCCTTTTGCTTCCATCGCTCTTCGTTGAACGATGTAGTGCATTAAGTTAATGAATGAAGACTTACCCGAAGGTAAAGCCTGTTGTGTGAACGTTTCGCTTTAACATTGCAATAGAAAGACCAAGGGGGGTATTTTTGCATAAAAAAGTCATCCATAGACGGACAAAGTACCAGAACTGATTGATTTTATATTATAAAAATAGATAAAAAAACAAAACAGGGATTTGATTGACGGGGATATTTTTCATGGAACACCTTTTTGAAAAGGCCGAAATGACCCATTCCCCAATTTCGCTGGGGCATTTTTTCGCCAAGGAGTCCCCTTCTGAATCTCTGATTCAGGAGGGGTAGTTGACTGATTTAAACTGAGGCAGCTGCCAGATCCGTCAAAAGGGAAATTTCTCTGGGCCACTGTTCACTGTTGGGGGTCTCAAGAATAAGGGGAATGTTGTCAAAACGATGATCCGCCATGATCCGCTGAAACACCTCAATACCCAACGTTCCCTGTCCCAGGCTTTCATGGCGATCCACCCTGGAGGCAAGCAGTTTTTTAGAATCATTTAAATGCATCCCTTTAAGATACTGGAACCCGATGACATCCTTAAATAGCTGCCAGGTTTCTTTAAATCCCTCCACAGACTTCAGGTCATATCCAGCGGAAAAGGCATGGCAGGTATCAATGCATACACCCACACGCCCTTTATCTTCCACCCGGTGGATGATTTCTGCAATCTGTTCAAAGGAATGTCCCACATTGGTGCCCTGACCGGCGGTATTCTCAATCACCACCGTGACACCCTGGGTGGCGTCTAAAATTTGATTCAGGGAGTCCGCAATGGTTTCCAGACATTTTTGTATATGGGGTTCTGATGTGCGGGCCTTTGATTCCAGATGACTACCGGGATGAAAATTCAAAGCATCAAGCCCCAGCTGACCGCATCGTTGCACCTCATCCAGAAAGGCATCCCTGGATTTTTCAAGGGCTGCCTTTACAGGGTGACCCAGGTTAATAAGGTAACTGTCATGGACAAGAATCTGGCCTGGAGCATAGCCATATTGCCTGCAGTTTTCCTGGAATGCCAGTATGATCTCCGGGGACAGGGGCTTTGATTTCCACTGGCGCTGGTTTTTAGTAAAAAACGCAAAGGCGGTGGCCTTGATCTTATGGGCGTTGACCGGAGCATTGTGCACACCGCCGGCGGCACTGACATGGGCACCTATGTATTTCATGGTAATATTCCTTTTTACTCGCAAATATTCGGCCAGCACCCCATATTCATCTATTTTGGCCTGTTCACATAGCATTAGTATGCTACACAGCCCCAAATAGGCGAATATGGGACACTGGCCAAACATTTACATTACCAACCCGAATATTTACTTTCATTCAATGATCAAGTTGCTTTATATTGGCATAGGCAGACATCATGCCCGGTGCTGTTCAAAGCCTGGAATGGTGAATCGTTTTTCCAAAGTGTTCAGTAACCAGGTGGCAAGGGACACCAGCAGCAGATACACCACCCCCACAATGGAAAAAACCTCCACATACTTAAAAGAGGCCGATGCCAGAATCTTTCCCTGACCCGTGAGTTCAATGCAGGTAACCATGTAAGCCAGGGAGGAGTACTTGATAAGATAAATGATCTCATTGCCGCACCCCGGCAATGCCCGGCGTAACGCCTGGGGCAGCACCACGTAAACCACGGTCTGAAACTGGGTAAACCCAATGGAACGGGCCGCAAATATCTGGCCCTGCTTGATGGAGAGCAGTGCCCCCCGGATGTATTCCGACTGATAGGCCCCGCTGCAAAGGGCAAAAGTCACCACCGACGCCCAGTAGGGGCTCAGATAAATCCCCATGCGGGGCAGGCCGAAGTACCAGAGATACAACTGAATCAACAATGGGAATCCCCGGAATAGAAGCACATAGGCATCCCCCGCAAACTTCACAACCGGGTGCCCATAGACCCGAAGGGTGGCGGAAAGCACCCCCATGCACACCCCGAAAATGGCCGATGGAATAATCAGGAGGATACTGATCCAGGTTCCCTGCATCAGTGCTGGCATGACATCATTTTGAATATACAAAAATTCATTCATGATCATTCACCGCCAATTTCGGCAATTCTGGAACAAAAATCCCGGGTTCGGGTGGCTGCCCCATCTGCCAGCAATGCCTTGGGAGCTCCCTGCTCGACAATACGCCCCTTTTCCATGAAGATAATCTCGTCAGCCAGAGATCTGGCAAACCCGATCTGATGGGTGGCCATGATCATGGTCATCCCCCCTTTACCCAGATCTCGAATCACGGATTGCACCTCACCGATGAGCTCCGGGTCCAGGGCCGACGTGGGCTCATCCAGCAGCATCACCATGGGATCCATGGCCAGGGCCCGGGCAATGCAAACCCGCTGTTTCTGTCCCCCGGAAAGCTGGGCTGGATATTGATTGGCCTGGTCCTTGAGCCCCACACGATCCAGCTCTGCCATGGCCCTATCCCTTGCGGCTGTCTTTTTCATGCCCAGCACCTTAACCATGCCGATCTCCACATTGGCAAGGGCGGTGAGATGATCAAACAAATTAAAATCCTGGAATATCATCCCCACCTGACGTCGATGGGTACACAGCGCACGTTTATTGGATGGGTTAACGGTCTGTCCTGCCAGGGAAATGGTCCCTTTATCGGGCATGACCAGAAAATTGATGGTCTGGAGAAAAGTGCTCTTCCCCCCCCCGGATGGCCCGATTATTACCTTTATTTCGCCCTTTTGAATGGAAAGAGAAACATCACTTAATATGGTATTTTCCCCAAAACTTTTGGTGATATGCTCAATTTCCAGAATGGGATGAGTATCTGTTTTCATGGATTTGTGGCAAGGAAACCCCTGAGTCTTTAGCTCAGGAGAGGAATTGCCACCTCCTGTGTTAAAATTAATGAGTTGTTGCCAAAGGTTGGAACACAAGGTTACAACCCTTGGCAGGTTTTGCCTTTGGTTAGAAAGGTCTTTT
>JASFYZ010000334.1:0-8295 GCA_045046665.1 Desulfobacterium sp. | reverse complement strand
TTTTAAAAACTTCCCCAGTTATGATGTAGGTAAAGTGCTGGAGGAGGAGCAGTGCTATAATCGTAAAATCATTGACAGAACCTTTGTGTGGGGAGGGAACACCGACCTGTTACTGGCCCTGGTGAAAAACCAGGAAGACAGCATGAACGTGGACACCGATACCCAGCTTGCCGATGTGCGGGTGATCATTTTTGTGGAAGATTCCCCTTTTTATCTCTCCACATTGCTTCCCTATCTTTACAAAGAAATTGTCATGCAGACCCAAGCGGTGATGGATGACTCCCTCAATGAAAAGGAGCGGATACTGAGAATGCGAACCCGTCCCAAAATCCTGGTGGCGGAAAATTATGAACAGGCGTGGATTCTATATGAGAAATATAAAACATATCTTATGTGCGTAATATCCGATGTGCGCTATGAAAAAGCGAACAAAAATGATGCCGAGGCCGGTATTAAACTGCTCATGGCAATCCATGAAGACATCCCGGATCTCCCCCTTTTAATGCTATCATCAGAACCCAGTAACAGACAACGGGCCGATGCCATTCCCGCCTTTTTTTTGGATAAAAATTCCCCTTCCTTCCACGCTGATATCCGGTATTTTTTTGTTCATTACCTTGGGTTTGGAGATTTTCTGTTTCGCATGCCCGATGGCAGGGTGGTGGCCCGGGCATCCAACTTGAGAAGCCTTGCCAGCATTCTCCATTCAGTGCCCGACGAATCCATTGACTACCATGCAAGCCGGAATCATTTTTCACGATGGCTTATGGCGCGTTTTGAAATGCAATTGGCCGACAGAATCCGTCCCATCAAGGTGGCTGATTTTCCCAGTACCCGGAGTTTAAAAGAAAATCTCACCGATGCCATTCGGGATCGACTTAAAATCAAGCAGAAAGGGTTGATATCTGATTTTGTCAGTAAGGAATATGATCCTGACATTGATTTTGTGAAAATCGGAAAAGGGTCCCTGGGGGGGAAAGCCCGGGGCCTTGCATTTATTTCCAGCCTGTTTCAAGAAACCTCCGAACTCCAGGATTTATTCCCAGCGGGTAATATTGTGATGCCAAGAATTGTGGTGATCACCACCGATGGTTTTGATGCCTTTGAGCAGGAAAATGATATCCGGAAATTTCGAAAAAAAATTCATACGGATGTGGAGATTGAAACCTATTTTAAAAAAGCCAGTTTTCCCCAATGGCTGACAAATGATTTAAGAACTTTTTTACGCCACACCCAAGGACCCCTTGCCGTGAGATCTTCGGCCATATTGGAAGATGCCCACTATCGGTCCAGCGCCGGTGCCTACACCACCTATATGCTGCCCAATAACCACCCTAAGATCCAGGTGAGGCTGGAGCAGTTAATCCAGGCCATTAAACTTGTGTATGCCTCATTATATAAAGAGGCCCCCCGGGTGCTGGCCCGGCACTCCATCTATCGACCCGAGGAAGACAAGATGGCTGTTATTATCCAGAAGCTTGTGGGGTGCCAGCACGGTGACTATTTCTATCCGGCCATCTCCGGTGTGGCTCAGTCCTATAATTTCTATCCGGTGGATTACATGAAGCCCGAAGAGGGGGTGGCTCACATAGCACTGGGGTTGGGTAAAATCGTGGTGGATGGTGGGGTTGCCCTGCGATTTTCTCCAAAATACCCGGAACTGCTACCCCAATTTTCCACGGTGGACCATATCCTTAAAAATGCCCAGCGCTATTTTTATGCCCTGAGGATGAGAACAGAAGATGAACCCTATATCACCCATCCTGACATGGAGCTTGAAAGGGTTGACCTGGATGATGCCGTGGACCATGCACCGGTAAAGCATTTTTCCAGTACTTATTTTCCCGAAGATGGTCGCATCCGGGATATGTTCAGTAAAGAGGGATACCCGGTGCTCACCTTTGCCTCCATTTTGAAATTCAAGGAATTGCCCCTGGGAGACATCTTGTCTCAGTTGCTGGAGGTGGGCCGAAATGGCATGGGATGTCCCGTGGAGATGGAATTTGCCGTTAATTTCTATGACCCGGAAAAACCCGAATTTTGCCTGCTCCAGATCAGACCCATGATGGTGGCCCGGAACACCCTGAACGTGAAAATAACTCCGGAAGAGTTGAAAAATGCATTTTGCTATTCAGACAAGGCCATGGGCAGCAGCCATGAAGCCCCTATCACCGATATTATATATGTAAAACCCCAGGCCTTTGATACCTCAAAAACCATGGAAATAGCCGAAGAAATTGGTCAGATGAACCACTTGTTCAAGCAAAAGGACCGAAAATATCTTCTCATTGGTCCAGGGCGATGGGGAACCACAGACCGGTGGTTGGGGATTCCCGTGAAGTGGTCTCACATCACCCAGGTGGGTACAATCATTGAAACCACCTCGGAAAAACTCAGTGCAGATCCCTCCCAGGGTAGCCATTTTTTTCATAATATCACCTCCCTGGGTATAAATTATCTCGGGGTTTCCCAAAAAGAAAAAAATATGATTGACTGGCAATGGCTGGACGGGCAGACTGTGAGAAAAGAAACTGATTTTTTAAGATACATTGCCCTGGAAGAACCCGCCCTGATCAAGATTAACGGAAAAGACTCCATTGCAGTGATTCTAAAACCTAAAATTTAAAATCCATTACCCGTTTTTATAGTTTTTGGACAACAAAATTTTTATGGGCCCAGCAAGACGGCCAATAATGGACAAGGGCGGGTAAGAAAAACGGAAGACAAGGAAACAGTGTATGGAAGACCACCAAGCGGTTACCACCCCCCATGTAGTGGAGGAGTTGGCCAAAGAGTTACCGCTGGATAAATTTAAAAATGTGATTGCTTTATGTTCTCGAGAATCCCCGGGGAAAGGGGGAAATCTGGTGCTGAAGGCTCTGGCATTTGCCCATAAACACCATGCCGGACAGACCCGCAGATCCGGGGAGCAATACATTACCCATCCCATTGCAGCGGCTGAAATCCTGGCTGGTGGCCTGGGTCTGAGTGACCCTGAACTCATTGCCGCTGCCATTTTACACGATATTGTGGAAGATGTACCCGGACTGAATCTCCGTGATATTCGCAGGCTTTTTGGCAAAAATGTGGCCGCCTTTGTGGATGGGTGTACCAAATTTAAACTTTCCCGTATGAAAGCCTCCCAGAGCAAGGATCTCACCTATCAGAAAATGGTGTTAATGGCCAGTAAGCATCCGGAAATTCTCCTGATTAAAATGGCAGACCGTATGCACAACATGGAAACCCTTGGGGCATTGCAGGAGAGTCGGCGACAGCGCATTGCCCAGGAAACCATGGAGGTGTATGCCCCCCTGGCAGCCAAATTAAATCTGTTTACCTTTAAACGAAGACTGTACCATCTTTCTCTTCAACAGCGCTTTCCTAAAAAAAGCAAAAGATTGATGGGCATGCTCAATAAGTGCATGGAATCCCAGGAAGTAAAAGAGATGAAGTCGGGGTTTGAAGCGATATGCGCAGAACTACCCTTTCCGGTGATGGTGACCGCCCGTTTAAAAACCTTGTGGTCTTTGTATTCTCCGGCCAAAAAAACCCTTGAACGTGAAAATGCGGAAAACATGGTGGACTTTACCATTGTTGTACACACGGATGTTATACCGGAATGCTATCGGGTGCTTGGCATGGTGAATCAACTCTACCCCCCGGTACCCAAAAGTATTCGGGATTACATTGCCAATCCTAAAACAAACGGATACCAGAGTCTTCATGTGAGAATTCCCTGCAAGGATCGAAAATACCTTGTGAAAATTCGTAACCGGGAAATGAACCAGGTGGCCCAGCGTGGGGTGTTGCTCCACTGGGATGACAAGGAGATGTTCAGGGAATATCGCCAGATGATCAGTGATGCCCTGAAGAATATTGGTGAGTTTCAAGGATCGCCTGCGGGCCGAAAACACCTCATTGGTCAATTGTCCGAGGACCATGAAATTTTTGTCTATACCCCCCAGGGAGATATTGAATATCTGCCCCAGGGAAGTGTTGTGCTGGATTTTGCCTATAAGGTTCACACCACCCTGGGAGATCTTTGTAAATATGCCTGGGTGAACAATCTGCGGGTGTCTCCGGGATATCAGCTCAATGACGGCGATATGGTTAAAATTGTTACAGATAAAAAATACCTGGGGGTAGGGCCGGGATTTGAACTGATCTGTAAAACCCCCAAGGCCAGGAATGCCGTTAACAAATATCTCCAGAAAAGACGGCGGGTCCATGCTATTAAGATTGGATGGGATTTCCTTTTGCAGGAGATGAATCGCCATGGGCTTTCCATAACTCTTCTGTATTCCCAATCCATGTCTAATTTTTTGATTTATAAAAATTTTGAGACCCTGGATGATCTGTTTGAAAGTGTGGGGCAGGACATCGTGCAACCCCGTGAGATTTTGTGGGAAATGGCCTCGGTTCTCTCCCAGACAGGGAAAAGGGTAACTGAGAGAAAAGGGCATCGTAATTTTATCAATATTTCCCGGGTTGAACCTGGGGTCCATAAATTTTCCCGATGCTGTAAACCCCTTCCCGGACTTAAAAATACCGTTGCCACCCTGAGTAAACGAGGCGTTTCCTTTCACAGAGATCACTGCCGTGAATACATGGCAAGCAGAAGTTATTCCGCCGATAAAATTTTGGATGTGTATTGGGATTTGATCTCGGTGTGGAAAGATCCCTTAAAATTTAAACTCTTTCTCAAGGGAAAAACCGTGGGGCAATGTCTTAAAATACTTACCGACGTTCCTGATGGGGTCACACTGCAGCAGATTGAACAGACCGGGAACCAGAGGAAAGGCGTCACAATGTTGGTGACTCTCACCAGTTTTAATTCCTCAAAGATGTTTTTTGAATGTTTTGAAAAATCAGATATTCACCCCGCCATAGAAGTATATGGCAGGGACAGCATTAATTTTTAGTAAATATTCGGCCAGCACCCCATATTCGCCTATTTGGGCCTGCTCACATAGCATTAGTATGCTACGCAGGCCCAAATAGGCGAATATGGGGCACTGGCCAAACATTTATATTCCCAACCCGAATATTTACAATTGTTAGGAGCTTGTTAATGTTTTACGCAGATCTGCACAATCATACCACTGCTTCCGATGGAGATTATACTCCAGAAGCGCTCATTACAACTATGAAACACCTGGGTGTTTCCGTGGTGGGGGTAACGGACCATGACACAGTGGGGGGCTTAAAGTCTGCCCTGACGCAAGGAGCCCGCCTGGGTGTGGAAGTCATACCCGGGGTGGAGGTGTCCGTATGCTTTAAAGAATCTTTTTTCACCGGAACTCTGCACCTGTTGTGTTATTTCAAAGCGGACCTGCTGCAGAATCATGATTTTATCACTACCTTGAACACAACCCTTGGAAAGGGCAGGGGAGAGGCCTTGATCCGGTCCAGGGTGGCTGAGATAAATCGTATGTTCGGCCCGGGGGGGGAAGAACCCATGCTGTCAAGGGATATGACCCATGATGAAATTGCCGCCTATGCACCTTCGGTTTCCCGGCGGCATTTTGCCCTGGCCCTGGCTGAAAAGCATGGGATCAAAGACCCCGATAAAATCACCCACATTATTGGCAACAACAGTCCAGCTTATTTACCATCGGGGATTGACATTGCCACTGTGGGCGCTTTCACATCGGCATTCCCTGTGATAACGGTGCTGGCCCACCCCGCAGCAGGCTCTTTTCCCGGTAAAGGTCATTACAGTGAGGTGCTTCCTCCGGTGGAGACGGTGGAAAGACTGTTTCCCCTGTTTCTGGATCTGGGTCTCCATGGTATTGAAGTCAGTTACCCCGGTCATACGCCAGAACATCAGGCCCTGATGCAGAGCTGGGCTGAAAAATATAATCTTGTAATCACCGGTGGATCCGACTGCCACGATGAAGTCCAGCGGCCTGCCGGAGTATCCGGTATTTCAAAAGCTCAATTTGATATTTTTAAAGCGTTGTTTTGAGCATGGGAGATACTCATTAATTTCCTGGAAAGAACATGGTGTGGTAAAATCAGGCACCCAATAATACTTGTGAGGCGATTATGAAAAAAATGATGCAGAGATTTATTCTGAGTCTGCTGATAATTTTATTTTTACCATTCCCGGCATTTTCCATGGATATCGGAATGAACCTTAATTCTGTTTCCGACTGGTCCTTGGACCATGTTTTTCTGGATGTCTTTAAAAAGGCAAGAACCTGGTGCACCCAGAATGCCGATGAATCCGGTTCATGGAACACAAAATTTTATGATGACATTTTCCAGGATATGAATGGATGGCCCATCCAGGTGCCCTTTGTACCTGTAGGATCGGACCTTCCCCAGACAGTACACACCCTGGTCACGGTGGTGGAAGGGGGAACCTACACGCTGACCTATGAGGGTAAAGGAACTTTTACGGTTAAAGGATCAGGGGGGGGAGTGAACACCATTGAATCCGACACCGAGGGAGCCAAAACATTTACCTTTGATGTGGCCATGGATGAAGACCAGACCGGAACCATCTGGCTGGAAATTTTATCCACGGACAATAGTGACTATCTGAAAAATTTCAAAATCATGACACCGGGGTATATATATGATGAATCTGATCCCTTTCATCCGGACTATAAAGCAAGATTAGAGCGTTTTTCAGTGTTCAGATTCATGGACTGGGGACAGACCAATGCATCCCCGGTGGTGACATGGGACGATCGCACTGAACCCGACGATTATACCCAGGCCGGTGACAATGGCGTGGCCCTGGAATACATGGTCATGCTGGCCAATGATTTGGGAAAGGATCTGTGGATATGCATCCCCCACCAGGCAGATGACAATTATGTGACTCAATGTGCCCAATTATTAAAAGACACGGTGAGTTCCGACCTTAAAATTTATGTGGAATATTCCAATGAAACCTGGAATTCCAGCTCCTCGTTTCCCCAGACCACCTGGGTCCAGGATAAAGGCGCTGTATTGGGACTGGATGACGATGGCTGGAAAGCGGGTCAGATGTATGCGGGGCTTCGATCTGCTGAAATTTGGACGCTTTTCCAGAATGTGTTTGGAACGGACATGGGCACACGGGTTGTAAAGGTGCTGGCCACCCAGTCGGTGAACAGCGGTATTTCGGAAATGCGTCTGGGTTTTTTTTATAATTCACTGCTTAATCCAGAAGAGATACAGCCCGATGCCCTGGCCGTAGCCCCCTATTTTGGGGGGGATGTGGCCGATGATATTGTGGACAACCAGGAGGTGGATTTCATCTCCGTCACAGAAATTTTATCCCGGGCTCGGGATGACATACAGCTAACCCTGCCCGGAGAAATTGAAGCACAAAAAACCCTTGCCAATGAATATAACCTGGAGCTGATATGTTACGAAGGCGGTCAGCACCTGGTGGGAACCCTGGGTAATGAAAATAATGATATATTGACGGAGAAACTCCTCACGGCCAATAGATCCCCGGAAATGGGCACATTGTATACGGAATATCTCACCCTGCTCCAGGCAAAGGGGGTGAGCCATTTTAATAATTTTTCCTATATTGGAGAATATAATAAATGGGGCAGCTGGGGTGCTTTTGAGCATCTGCTCCAGCCAACCGAAGACTCGTCCAAATTTCAAATCCTTAATACCTGGGTTGATGAAGATCCACCGCCCCCGGAGGAAGCAGAACCTGTGGTGACTACGCCCACCCTGGTGACCTCCAGATTTGCAGGGGTCTCACCTGCCTTGAACACCCCATGGGATCTCACGGATGAACTTTATCCCCATATTATATATCATGGATGGACTCTGGGAAGTGGGGTAACTCCCCTTGGGGATGATGATGTGATGGTGTTTTCCCTTTGCAATAAAAAGAAGTTGTCATCCCTTAACACTGCTATTAAAGAGGATCAATATGCCGCCGTTTCCCTGGAACTGGCATTGGGTTGGTCAATGAACCTTGGCTCTGCTGCTGCGGAGTTGAGCATTCGCCGGCTGAATAACCATGGAGGGCATCGATATGCGGTCTTTTCCAGTATCGGTGGATTTAACAGCGGTGACGAGATTTTTATTTCAGAATATTACGATTTCTGGTCGGTTAAAGATGTGGTTCTGTCCTTTGAATTGCCCCAGGAGGGATATACGGCCATCGATGGTGCCATTGAGTTCCGCCTGTACCCCTTTGAGGCACAGTATTGCGGTAAACAAGTTGGTATTTCCGGTTTTACCCTGGAAGGCATGCTTTATTGATAAAATTGGTTTCCCCCAGGGAACATCAGGATAAATATAAGAAAAACCCCTTCTGAATTATAGAATCAG
>JASFYZ010000333.1:0-3948 GCA_045046665.1 Desulfobacterium sp. | reverse complement strand
GTGATGATTTTTTTTGCTACTATAGATAAGCCTATCGTAAGTGGATTTATAATCATCGGTCACACTATCCATGGAATAATATGGATGAAAAACGGTAGAAAAGGTATAAAACCCACTGGAAGCGCTCTGGTTGTAAAATCAACAGAGCAACCGGCATAACTGCCACATTTGGCATCTTTCATTTTCCAGTTTTCACTTGTTGGAGCAATCGGCCCATTTCTCGGGAACCATTTCCTAAAAAATGTCAAGTACATTTGGAATCGTATGAAGGATGCCCCACATTGGATATTTTTTAAGGAGGAGGACGGTTTGGCACAAGGAACAGTAAAATGGTTTAGTGACAAGAAAGGGTTTGGCTTCATTGAGCAGGATGAGGGAAGTGATGTGTTTGTTCACCATACAGCCATCGATATGCCCGGATTTAAGACCCTCTCCGAAGGAGAACGGGTTACATTTGACATAGAAGACAGTGACAGGGGTCCCGCTGCCAGAAATATTGTCAAGCAATAAATTCATCCTCAAATAATATCACGATCAAACAGCAAAGGGCAGATGCGAAATCGCTTCTGCCCTTTATTTGCTTTAGGGATAAGTCTTAAATAACTTGTCCATTTCAAAACATGCCACCGCCAAAGGATAGTGTTTACCAATTTTCAAATGGGTATGTTATCTCAGACTCATTTCTTAGCTTCTTATCCCTTAAATTTATCGTTCAATGCCATCCCGGGCCAGCACCCCCTGGGTATAGTAATGTTTTATCTCTTTCATCTCCGTTACAAGATCTGCAATGTCAATGATCTCCTGGGGGGCCCTTCTGCCGGTGAGAATCAATTCAATACCAGCAGGTTTTGCCTTGATCACCGCCATCACCTCGTCCAGGGAAAGAATACCGAACCACAGGGTCACACAAATTTCATCCATGATGACCACCGGATGTTCTCCCCGGGCCATCACTCGTTCAATCACGGCAAGCCCCTCGCGCCCATGGCTTCTATGGAGATCGGTGACATCTTCTTTTCGAATGCAGACCTCATCTCCGAACTGGGCCACCTCAATGCATGGAATTTTTTCAAGGGCATCAAGCTCACCATAGCGGATTCCTTTCATGAACTGACCGATGAATACCCCCATGCCATGTCCGGCACTTCTCAGGGCAAGCCCCAGTGCCGCTGTGGTTTTGCCCTTTCCATCCCCGGTGTACACATGGATATATCCCTTTGATGCCATATTAAATCCTCCTGAATCCTCTGGATGGTTAATGTTCTGTAGTCATGGAGAAGTAACACATTTCATCAGAGACTTCAAAAAAATAAAAGTCAGAACCAAGCCAGTTTTTTTATTTACCACCGCCAAACCGAAAAGTTTGATCTGGATCCACCACGGCAAGCACGCGGACAATACATCCATCACCACCTGTCCAGCGCCATGGGAATGCCATAAAAAAGCACCGTTTACCCGTCACTTCATCAAGGTCTCCCCCAATATTTTCGATGCCGGGGATGCCCCCTTTAACCATCAAAGTTTTGTGAGCCGGTTCCCAATCGGGAAAATCTTCCTGGGGATCACGCCCCGTGGCTTGTTTGTATTCTTCAATGAGATGGGGCTGGGAGGGTCCAAGGCCATGATCCACCAGCTTGGTTGCAAGGGGATGATCATTGGCCTGGCAGCCATAGCCCACGCATTTTACTTTTTTATCCACCATCCACTGGGCGCCAGCCCCGGAGATTCCGCAACCATAGGCAAAATAGTCATCACAGTCAGCCCATTTGTGGTGGAACCCGGTGTTGATCATGACCATGTCGCCCTCTTTAATTGCAGGTGAGGCTTTTTCAAGATCTTCAGGGGTAATAACCCCCCATTTTTCCTTGGGGATGGAAACAGCAACGCCAGTACCACACAGACGCCACAGGGGATAATCACTAATACCGGGTGTATTCTCCGTTACATGAATAGGCGCATCCATGTGGGTACCCCGGTGCATGATACCCTCCCAATTGACCTGGTAAACACCGTCCTTGGCGTGAAATTTATTAACGGTGACATTGACACCTGGAGTGGATGGCCATTCTGGCATATGTTGATGAAAGGCATGACTTAAATTATATATTTTCAGGCTCATTTTCCTTATTCCATATTTTAAAGTTTTTTTGTGAAACTCAGATTAAAAATTTCATAATAATACTCTTAATCTTTATTCTATCAAATGATCCAGCAACAAAGGGATCAATTCCCCGCATCAATGCGGCAATTACCAGAGGGATCAATCATGGCTACAAATCGAACTGGGCACGCATCTCCATGTTTAAATTTCCAGGGCGTGGCAACAAAAGTGGCACGCATGCCTGCAAGATCATCCACATCTCCCCCCACCTGTTCAATGGTGGGAATACCAGCAGCCAATATGGTTTTATGGGCAACATTCCATTCTGGATGTTCTTTTTCAGGATCAAGGCCGGTTCCTTCCTTGTACGCGATCACCAGTCTGTTCATTGTAGGGCCATTACGATGGGGAGCCAATGAGGTTGCCAGGGGATGATCAATTTGGGGCGTATCTACTGCCACCATTCTACACTCTTTATCCACCAGCCACTGTGCTGCATCCTTGGATAATCCCGGCGAAGCACCATAGTATTCAAGACCATCGGAGTATTGATGATGCCACCCTGTGACAATAACCACGACATCACCCTTTTGAACTTCTGGTGTGGCTGCGGCAAGATCCTTGGCTGTAATCACCTCAAATCGTTTTTTGGGAATACTCAAAACGACCCCATTGCCAAAGAGACGATCAACGGGTACTTCTGCCAGATCCGCCGCACGCTGTACCAGGTGCAACGGTGCATTCATATGGGTACCAGTGTGCATAACGGTGTTAATTTTCCATGCAAGCACACCGTGCTGGGCGTGTTTTACCCCCCTGGCCATTTTCACATCTTCCTGTCCGGGGTAGGAGGGTACACCATGGCCCCATTCATGGCTCAATTCAACCAGTTGCAGCCCTGAATAAGGGTCTGTTGTTGTTTTCATAATAACCTCTACTTTTATGGGTTTATGTTTTTTATTATAAGGACAACTGTGCCAAAACAACCTTTCATGTCATATTACATGCAATTATAAATAAAAAAAAGTTTTTTTTATAAAAATCTGGCCAGACAACTCCTGAGTGTTTAGCTCAGCGGGAGACTACGGAAAAATGTGGGTACAAAAATCGATCTGCCCATAGGCAGTTTCATATAAAAAAAGTGGGTGCTGGGTTCTCGCACAATTTATTTTTTTATTATTTTTTGTGGCAAGGGATCTTCATGATTGTTTATAAGAAACACTACTATCAATTATCAGGCTACGTGCCGTCGATGTTCAGCAGCTCAAACATTTTCAATCGAACCAATGTCCGGCTTAGGTGGTCAGCACTGGACAGTAATTTTAATGCCTTTGCTTTCAATAGACGGTGTTCTGAAGGAAAAAGTGCATCCAGAGTATTTTGAACATTGTTCTGCAAATCAAAAATGCAATTGGCATCTCCGTTGGACTTGAAATAAAAAGGAAATTCTGGTTGCAGCCAAAGCTGGAATGGCCGACATTTACGACGAAACACACACCTCATACAGAGGATTTCCCGGTTGATTCGCTTTGATTTTCTAAAACAATAAATGTTCAATAGCCTCTACCCCACCATAACACAGCCCATTGATCCAGCAACAATTCGAATGATGCAATTAATGGCGTATAAAACCACAAAATGACCATTTAAGCCAAGATAATTTAAATACGCTACCATCATATCAGAATGAGTTTAAAAGCCGTCGTTAGAATATTGCCAATTTACAATCCAATTTATCCTACGGAATTGTACGCGTCTACATGAATGCCTGTCAAGGCAGGATATCCATTTTTCAACAATTCTAATGATGGCTGGCCAGGGTCGTTCATGGGTCCTCGGGCTCAGGA
>JASFYZ010000332.1:0-4902 GCA_045046665.1 Desulfobacterium sp. | reverse complement strand
GATTTTGGTATAAGAGCAAGATGCATCACACGAGTAATAGTGACTGTCCCTTTGAGTTTGCATTAAATAATGTTCAGGTTATTTAGTTTCTATTCCTTACCTTTAAAATGGACATGCTGCTCCAAAAAAGCAGCAGGGGACTTGCCCTGCTTTCCAATTTATGGCGGGAAGAGCCTGTTACCAATCAGAGAGAAACGTTTTGAAATGGGCAAACGATCTGGTTGAAACAGATCCCACATTTGATATGATCCTGTACCTGGATCCAGACAATGTCATGATGGTGACACCGTCAAGCAGTTCCACTCCCCCTGGTGGGGCTTGATATCCAAACCCGTCCGGCCAAAGAAGATTTGTTTAAAACCTTAAGAAAATCCATTGCCCCGTTAGATGCATCGCCAACCGCACGGTTAACCTCAAAGGGCGGGTTTGTGTTATGGTTCCCCGTTTTAATTGAACTCCAGGGAACCTCATCCGTGGCTGGCACCATTGCCGGAGCGTTGAATCTAAAAAAAATGCTTGGAAAAGCGGTGATACCGTCCGTGGACAAAGCGTTTTTGATCAGGACGGTTGTCGGCGGTCAAACCGTAAAATTGCCAGCAATGATAAACGTCCCTTGTCTGCGTCTTTGTGTATCATTTCGTTTTGCCATATGAATTCCAGATGGATTTTCTCCTGATACATTGTATAGCCTGAAATGGTATTGAGCGCTTATCTATTTGTCGGGTGCATTATCTGTTTTTCAACAGAAGACTGCCATTTAATTTATTGAACAATTTTGTGGATTCCTTGATATGGAGCTTCATTCCTGCTCCAGCCTTTTCAGCATCTTTTGCTTCGATGGCCCCGATAATAGTTTGATGATGCCCGATGATCTGGGCAATCCATCCAGCATCTCGGCTGAATGCCATGTGAAGAATTTCATTGTTTTTTTCCATCAAAGATACAAGCCCTTCGTAGACTCGGGACAGAATGGCATTATGGGCGGCCTCCACAATCAGGCTGTGGATTAAGAATTCGTACTTCGCGTGACGTTTCATCTCTTCACTATTATGCGGTTGGATTTGCTCCAGATGCGTAAGAAATTCTTTTAATTTATCAAGTTCCTCACTGGTACGGCGCTGGGCGGCAAATTTCGCCGCATGAACATCAATAACCATCCGCATTTCCATAAGCTGTGGCACAAAGTCAGAGTTCCAGGAAGGAAGAAAGCGCAGGCTTTCATTGAAATTGAGTATCGGCTGTTCCTTGACATAAATACCCTGGCGTACCCGCACCTCCAAAATTCCCAAGGTTTCTAACGCGACAACGGCTTCTCTGAGAAGTACCCGGCTAATCCCCATCTCTTCGGCAAGCTTTCGTTCCGCTGGTAATTTATCATTGGGGGAGTATATACCGGTTTTTATTTTTTGTCTGATTTCCCGTATAACACCTTCTCTTTTGTTTTCCATTTTAGCTGTTGCTCCGAATTTTTTTATAAAAAACTTGACAAAGTAAACTTTTTAATTCATTTTTTAATTCAGGTCTGGAAAGACCTTGGTAAGACCAATAATAATTTATTTTAATTTATCTGTAAAGCATTTATGCTTTTTTTTTGACGATCCCTGGTAGGACCAAGGACATACCAAGAAGGAAAAAAATATGCTATCAACCCGTTTGACCCAATTAAAAACTCAATTGTTGGATGCTCACCCCCAAGTGTATGCCGAACGTGCCTTGCTGGTAACCCAGGCCTATCAGGAAACCCAAGGGTCTGAGCCTTCTGTCCAAAGGGCCCATGCCATGGAAAAAATCTTTTTGAATAGCAGTGTTGTCATCCGAAAAGACGAACTGGTGGTGGGAGCCAAGACACCCACACCCCTGGGATCCCCACTCTATCCAGAATTCAATTGTCAGTGGATTGAAAAGGAAATTGATACCCTCGCACAGAGAAAAGAGACAGCGTTTTTTATCAGTGAGGATACCCGGAAGAGTGTCAAGGAACAGGTCATCCCGTACTGGTCAGGTCGAACAGTTTATGACCGAATCGTGGAAAATGTTCCCCCTCAATCCTTGGAAGCCGTTGATGAGGGGTTGTTTTTTCATTACTATCTCAATAGAAGTATTGGTCATATTACCGTTGGTTACGGGCAGGTATTGAACCTGGGGCTTTCAGGAATCAAAAAACAAGTAGAGAGTGCCCTTGAGAAACAACAAGACAATGTCTATCTCCACTCATTGATCAAGGTTATCTCCGCCATTTCCGCATTTGCTCGACGATATGCTGATGAAGCCGAAAAACTTGCAAAGTCATGCACTGACGAAATACGTAGTGAAGAACTTTATAAAATAGCCGAAATCTGCAATCGGGTTCCTCTCCACCCGGCAAACAGTTTTAGGGAAGCAATTCAATCTTTTTGGTTTTTCCATCTGGCGCTTAATCTGGAGAGCAACTCCTATGCCATTTCTCCTGGTCGCTTTGATCAGTATATCTATCCTTTCTACCAGAGAGACTTGGCTTTAGGAGAAGTTAGCCCGAAAGAAGCCCAGGAATTAATCAACTGCCTTTGGATAAAATTTGCTGAACTGACTGTGGTTAAAGAAGGGGGGACAGCAAAAGCCAGTAATACTTATGCAGACTTCCAAAATTTGAATATAGGGGGCCTTAAAAAAGACGGAACTGATGGGATCAATGATATCTCTTATATGTGTATTGAAGCACAGAGTGAACTTTGCCTCCCACAACCTCAATTGTCCTGCCTTATCAGCACCCGTTCTCCCCGTGAATTTCTTATTAAATCCTGTGAATTAGCCCGGAAAGGAACCGGTATGCCGGCATTTTTCAATGCAGACGAACTGGTCCTTTCCCTCATGGACAAGGGGAAATCCTTGGAAGATGCCCGATGCGGCGGCATTAACGGTTGTGTCGAAATCACCGGTCAGGGCAACGATAACATGGCATCGTCAGGGTATGTCAACCTGGTAAAATGTCTCGAGTTGACCCTAAACAACGGCAAGAGCATGACCACTGGCAGACAATGGGGACCTGAAACCGGTGCAGTGGATGCACTGGATTCCATGGAAAAAATATGGGCGGCATTTGAAACACAGATCCGCCACCAGGTGGAATTAAAACACAGTTATGACCAGGGAGCAAAGGCTGCCTTTTCGTCAACCTGTCCGGTGCTTTGCACCTCCCTGGCAGTACAAGGGTGTATTGAATCTGCCAAGGATTTCCACGATGGCGGGGCCCACTACAACCTGCCCATGATGTGTGGGGTGGGAATGGGAACTGTGGTAGATTCCCTGGGAGCCATTGATTGTTTTGTCTTTCGAAAAAAAGCGATGCCCCTGAGCCGGATCACAAAGGGCATGCAAGATAATTTCAAGACCGATGAAACACTACGCCATCTCTTGCTGAAAAAGGGGCCTAAGTTCGGCAATGACAAGGATGAAGTAGATGACCACGCGACCAGGTTGATAAGTACCTTCGTGAAAATTCTCAAAGAGTTTAAGAACAGTCAGAACATCCCTTATGCTGCGAACATGATTCCAACCACGACTCATCTTCCTTTTGGGGAACTCACCGCGGCTTCGGCAGATGGGCGACTGGTCGAGATGCCTATGGCAGAAGGGATTTCTCCGGTTCAGGGTATGGATTTGTCCGGCCCCACGGCGGTGGTAAAGACCATGGGAAAACTTGATCACGGCGCCACAGCCGGTACTCTGCTGAATATGAAATTTACCCCGAAAACCCTTGAGGGAGTCGATGACCTTAACAAATTCGCCGATCTGATTCGGGCCTATTTTGACATGGGCGGACACCATATGCAGTTCAACGTGGTGGATCATAAAACCCTGCTTGAGGCCCAGGAAAAACCGGAGGAGTTCCGTTCTCTTCTGGTTCGGGTGGCAGGGTATAGTGATTACTTTGTTTGGCTGAGCAAAGATGTTCAGAATGAAGTCATTTCCCGCACTGCTCATGAGGCGTAACCATGGATTCCCTGCCGATCGGAACCATTTTTGATATCAAACGGTATGCCATCCATGATGGCCCAGGTATCCGGACTACAGTATTTTTAAAAGGATGCCCAATCCGCTGCCTCTGGTGCGCTAATCCTGAATCTCAGGCATTTCAGCCGGAGCTTACCTACATTAAAACCGAGTGCATTGGCTGCGGCATTTGCCAGAAAGAGTGCCCAAATGATGCGATTTCCTTGGTCAATCAGGAACCGATAGTCGATCCGGTAAAATGCGATATCTGCGGGCGCTGTGCAGAGAGCTGTCCCGGAGAAGCCCTTCAGGTTATGGGCCGGGCAGTCACTATTAGCGAACTTTATAAAGAAGTTGCCACAGATCGGCCTTTCTGGGATCGGTCCGGTGGTGGCGTGACCTTTTCCGGTGGAGAACCCCTGGCCCAGTTTGATTTTGTTTTGGCATTTTTAAAAATTTGTAAAGACCGGCATGTCTCCACGGCCATTGAAACTTGTCTCCATATCGCAAGGGAAAAAATTGAGGCGGTTATTCCCTTTGTGGATCACGTAATTTGTGATTTAAAAATCATGGATAGCAAACGTCATAAAGCCTATACCGGAGTGTCAAACACGCTGATCAAAGAGAACATCAAGGCCCTTCTTAAAAGTAATACCGATGTCCTGGTGCGTATGCCCCTTATTCCCGGTGTCAATGATGATCAAGGCAATCTTGAGGCCATGGGCGCATTTCTTGACGTCTGTCGTAAGGGGACCCAAATGGAACTTCTGCCCTACCATCGGATGGGGGAATCCAAGTATCTTAGAATGAAAAAAGAGTACAAGATGTCCCATATTCTTCCCCCTTCAAAAAAGGAAATGGAGAGGGCCAAGGGAGTGCTCAACAGATTTGGTATTAATGTATGTGACTAATTTGATCCATAATGAAAGGGGT
>JASFYZ010000331.1:0-4433 GCA_045046665.1 Desulfobacterium sp. | reverse complement strand
CATGTCGAAAAATACCCCCACCTTTGAAAATAACCCCCTTCCGGACGAGGACGGACGGTTCGGTAAATACGGCGGATCATATGTCCCTGAGCAACTCCAGGCAGTTTTGGACGAGATTACACAAAGCTATAATGCGATTAAGAATGATCCTGAGTTCATTAAAGAGCTGACAGACCTGAACAAGCATTTCACCGGTCGTCCCTCACCGGTGTTCCACTGCAAGAACCTGTCTAAAAAAGTCGGCGGAGCAGATATTTATTTGAAACGGGAAGACCTGAACCACACCGGGGCCCACAAAATAAACCACTGCCTGGGGCAAGCCCTGCTTGCCAAGCGCATGGGCAAGAAAAAGCTCATTGCCGAAACCGGAGCGGGCCAGCACGGTGTGGCCCTGGCCACGGCTGCGACCCTGGTGGGGCTTGAATGTGATATATACATGGGGATCGTCGATATAAAAAAAGAACACCCCAATGTGGTGAGAATGAAAATTCTGGGTGCCCGTGTGGTGCCGGTGACCAGAGGTACCCAGACGCTCAAGGATGCCGTGGACGCAGCCTTTGAAGCCTATCTTGAAGATCCGATAGACCAGCTCTATGCCATAGGTTCTGTGGTAGGACCCCACCCCTTCCCCATGATGGTCAGGGATTTCCAGCAGATTGTGGGGATTGAGGCCCGGGAACAATTCCAGGCCATGACCGGGAAACTCCCGGACAATATAGTGGCCTGCGTGGGCGGTGGTTCCAATGCCATGGGCATTTTTTCAGCTTTTCTCGACGATGCCAATGTCTCCATTTACGGGGTGGAACCCTCGGGCCGGGGCTTCAAGGACGGCGACCATGCCGCCACCCTGACCTTGGGCAAACCCGGCGTTCTCCACGGATTCTCCTCATACCTTCTCCAGGACGATCAGGGCGAGCCCCTGCCGGTTTACTCTGTGGCTTCCGGTCTGGATTATCCGGGGGTGGGTCCCCAGCACAGTCTGCTCAAGGATCTGGGACGGGTGAATTACGTGACGGCCTCGGACGATGAAGCCATCAACTCCTTCTTTGAGTTGTCCCGCACCGATGGAATCATCCCGGCTATTGAAAGTGCCCATGCCATGGCCTATGCCGTTAAACTGGCCAAGGAAGCAGGCAAAGGCAAGACCATTCTTGTGAACCTCTCGGGCCGGGGAGACAAGGATATTGATTTTGTGATTGAGCATTATGGGAAGGATTTTGGCATCGAACTTTAAGCTTTAATCAGATAGCCCCCTTCTGAGTCCATGATCCAGGTGGGGGCTATTTGAACAATACCTCTTCAAAGTTGCCTCGGCCGAAAAAAGAGGCAATACACTGGGGACCGTATTGGCTTTTAAAGTTGAGGATCGTTCGGGAAATTTCATCCAAGGCCTGGTTCCAGGAGATTTCGGTGAAGAAAAGGGTTCCTTTGGGACCGGTTTGTTTCAGTGGCTTGGTGATGCGATCTTGTGCATACACAATGCTTGATGCCTCTATCCCTCGCAGGCAGGGCTGGCCTTGGGGATGGGTTCTCCAGGGGAGGATCTTGGTGATTCGATGGCCAAGACTCACACCGCACCCCGCTCCGCAGATGCCGCAAATTTCTTGTGTGAATCGATGGTTTTCCGGATACGTTCGGCTAAGATAGGCGCTCCCTCCAAGTCGCACTCCGCTATTGCAACCGCAAACTCTTCACCTCCCAAGCGTCCCATGAAGTCGCTCTCTCTAAGTTCCTTCATGCAGGTGTCGCAGAAATCAATCAACACCTGATCCCCCACGGAATGTCCGTATGTATCGTTGACTTCTTTAAGATGATCAATATCCAGCATGATAAGTGCGAAGGGGTGTCCATAACGCTTGGATCGATCCATTTCCTTTAAGGCCAGATCCAGGAAGTGACGACGATGATTGTTGATGTTGGTGAGGGAAACGATGGTGGCCAGTTGACGAAGTTCTTCCTCCATTTTTTTGCGTTCGGTGTTGTCTCGTATAATGCCTACGGCAAACCATTCCCCCTTTTCTACCAACTATCCATAGATAAATAAATATTCCGCTTACGATTATGGCACGGATTATTTCTAATACAATATCATACATTTATTCTCCCCCGATATTTCGAATTAGCTCCTAAGGGAGTCAGCAGTTTTCAATTTACCATTTATTATTTTTAAATCCAGCAATATCAACTTTTTAGCTGGCTCTACCGATGAATTTCCATATTTTATAATACCCATAGTGGTCATATGGTGAATGAAGGCTGTCAGCGATTAATTATGATTATTCTGAGGTCCGACTAAGGCTCTGTTTAAAAATTAACCATCTATATATAGCATTTGTTGCCCGACTGAGGGTGTCTCCATCAGAGACTTTTGCATAGTTTATTTTTTAACGGACCCTAACTTTCAGCAGCTTACATTATTGAACTATGCTGATATTAGGATGTTGGGATTCTATCCTCTCCTTTTTTTGCTCATTTTCAACTCCTATCATTTGGTTGATTCAGAGCTTACCATATTGTTCGCTTTTTGGGGACCACCGTAATGGCGTGATGGACTTTTTTATAAATATAAGTTATATAAATATGTTGTAAACATATCGGCATTTTAGCCTAAAAGCGAAGATGAGTGCCCTCCGACAGGCTGTTACGGAACTAAAAATATCTTCACGAAACAACCATATGTGGCGCTACCAACTTCAACGAACCGCTATGTATGCGTATTAAATATTCAAATCATGCATTCCGTAACAGCCTGTCGAGGTCTCCACAAGACGGTTTCATGATAATTTCAAACGAGTAACCGATTGTTGTCAAATATATATGGAAAATTCAATGGTGGCATAATGAAATATATAAACTGGAAAATTATTGTAGTCGGTTGTTTTGTGATTTTGGGAGTTGTTCTTATATTCTCTACAAAACCGGACAAGGAAAAACCGCTTGTTTCAACCCCGAATCTTACGGAACATCCTATCTATTCAAAATATGTATTTAACACTAAAGATCATGTAATCCGTATCGGGGTTCAGCCTCTGTATCTGCCAGGCAGCCTGATAATGGAAACCCTTAAAAGGGATATCCTCTTAAGGGAAGAACTTTCTAATTTGGGTTTGGAGATTCTTTTTTTGATTTTCTAAAAGGGGATGATGTGAATTTCTTTTTGGGCAAAGGCGATATTGATGCGGGCATCGGTGGAGATATGCCCACACTTACCGCAGCCGCGAATTTCGATATTGTGATTCCGGTCATGATCCAGCGAGGTTTTGTTTCTATTGTTGCCAACCGTCATATGTTGATTGATCAACTGAAAAGGAAAAAGATTGGTTATGCATTTGGCTCTAATGCCCATTACGCTCTGTTGAAAACGCTTGCATCCGCAGGCTTAAATGAAAATGATGTTAAGCTGATACCCATGGAAGTCGCACAAATGCCTGAAGCTCTGGATGCAGGAGAAATTACAGCTTTTTCAGCGTGGGAGCCTACCCCCTACAATTGCATTAAAAAAGTATGCCAGCAGTACTATTATTCATCAACGGCTTTCATTGGGATTTCTCTATTTTTTAAAAACGTTGTATCAAAAACACCCTGAAGCTGTTTTCTACATTTTGGCCGCAGAGACCCGGGCACACCGGTGGTCGCAGGAAAAAAGGCAAAACCTGTATTGTGCCTGTGAATGGAACATTGCAGCAAGCAACAAGGCGTTTGGAATAAAAATAAATCTTTCAGTATATGACATCGCAGCTATTGCAATGAAAGATATTTTGGGGCAAACTTCAAACCTGGGTATTTCTGAAGATACACTTAAAGTAAATGGACCCTTGGATCAGGAGTTAAGATTTTTAATCTCTATAGAAAAAGTACCTGCGTCGGCCTCATGGGCTCTAACCCGCAAGAAATTCCAACCGGGTATCCTGAATAAAATATGGACTGACAGGGATAAATTCAGGTTCGATGAATTCAACTATATTGATAATGACGATAGTCTTTAATAGCCTTTTTTTTAAGGAGAATCGATAATGGCAGGGATAATGAAATTTAAAAAAATTAAACCCCGAATGATATTCTGGATTTTCACTGCGGTTCTGCTTCCAGTGATTGTTGCCTGCAGTACGATCTACTTTCAGCGTGTCACTGCCATTAAGACTGAGGCATATACTAAACTCACTGCAATCCGAGATCTCAAGGTGGAACAATTAAATAGCTGGTTTGCAGAAAGAAAAGGGGATTTTAATTCTATTTCCAGGGATATGGAAATACGGCAGCTTGCAGGCGTGTTTGCCAAAAAAAATCTTACACAAAATGACAAAAACATTATTATATCTACAAAAAATATTCTGGATTCTTTTAAGTCTCGGCTTTATCGGCGGTATCGCTGCGGCCGGGGGCTTGATCTATGTGTTTTGGCATTTTGGTCAATATGTAACCGACAATGCGAA
>JASFYZ010000330.1:0-9550 GCA_045046665.1 Desulfobacterium sp. | reverse complement strand
TTGATCCCGCCCCTCGGAAAAATTGGGTACGCATTCAACTATTTTTTTCATTTGTATATTCCTTCATTTTTTTATTTTGTTTTGTCCGTACTGTTCCACGTATCGTTTAAAAAGCGGTTTCAACCGGGCACCCATGCGATGGGTGGTTCCCGGATATGTCATCCGGCTGTGGGTGGCCACCCGCCAATTATCCCAGGTTTGACGATGCAGGATAAGACAGGGGTCATGGGGAGAAAGATTCAACAACTCCTGTGCCATTTTATCGGGATTCAGGGCTTCAATAATATGTTCCACATCCCTGATCTGAATGGTTTTCAACAGATACGCCACCGGTAAAATTGTTGAAAAATCCTGATTCAAAAAATCAGGCGCAGACAGGGGATGGACAAACTGATCCTCCAGCATGACTGGTTTATCACTGCTCTTGTGAACAATGATGGAGTGATAAACCGGGGTATCAACGGCAATTTCCATGGCCGCAGCCAATTCAGGAAATGCCTTTTCCACCTCACCCACATGGACCTCACAGGAATATACGCCCCCCCGCTGGATAATCTCTTCATCAATTGAGGTCATTTCAAACAATGCCATCAACGGTTTGGGGTGGGCCACATAGGTGCCCACTCCTTGAATCCGCACCAGATCCCCGCTGTCCGATAATTCCCGTAAGGCACGGTTAACGGTGATACGGGATACCTTCAGCAGCTTGACAAGCTCATTTTCCGAAGGAATACGAACATCGGGAAGCCATATCTCTTTTTGAATCTGTTTAAGAATGAAATCTTTAACCTGTTCATAAAGAGCCTTGGGAACGCTCTGGGAGAGTGGCGACATTATCCTTCTTCCATTTTTGCCAGGATCTCTTTTTCTCCCTCCTGCCTCAGCCGTTCCAACTCTGAAATGATTTTGTCATCCAAGGGTTCCGGTGTATAATTTTCCACGATGTCCACCACCTTTTCCCGGACCCGATCTTCCATGGTCTTTTTTCCCAGGGCTTCCCAGGAGGGGATGGGTTTTTGATCCAGCAGCTTTGCATGCCAGAGTTCTTTCTTAAAATGGTCCATGGTGTGTTTCTGCTGTAGGAAATGGCCACAGGGTCCCACATTTTCAATCACCTCCCGGGCCAGGGTCTCCCGATTCACGGTAATCCCCTCCACAAACCGTTTGGTCATGCCGATGATTTCATTGCCCATCACCAACTGTTCCACGGAACAGGCCATGCCCGCCGCCATATATCCCACATCATGGATAAGGTTCAAACCAGCCAGGCCCTGGCTCAGAATGGAAAAAGACGCCTCCAGTCCGGCCTGGGCATCCAGGCATTTGGAATCCGTGGCACCGGCAAGTCCCCAGGTGGGCAGACCAAAGGACTGGGCCACCTCTGCCTGGGCCGCAAGTCCCAGGCTGTTTTCAGGAACCCCCATGGCCATCAGGGCTGAAGACATATTTAACACCCCCACATTACCGCTCATGGCCACGGGACATCCTGTGCGGCGCAACTGGGCAATGGTAATATGAATAAGAGATTCGGCCGTTATCTGAACAATCATTCCAGCCAGGGTAACCGGACCCGTGGCACCGGGTTGCACCGTGGAACCGGGTAGCTGGGGAAGATTCCGGTCTGCTGAAACAAAAATGCGCTCAATGATCTCATCGGGAAAATTCAGCGGTGCTATGGCTTCTGGATAGGCAATGATAAATGGTTTTTCCTGTAATTTATCCATCCCCCCTGCCACAACCGCAGCCATTTCATAAACGTATTCACATCCCAGGGGGGTGTAGCCAATGAACACCATGGGTTTGATGGTGTTGGCCACCACCACAGGGAACTCGTTCACATCTGCTGTATTTACCGGCACATTCTGGGAAGAGCCCATGGGCATGACAAAATCGATATTCTCACAGGCATCAGCCACCTTGGCTCCCATGGCGATGTCCGATAGCTGTGTGGGCCGGAACTCCCCGGTGACATGATCTTTTACGTTGGGACTGGCCGTTGCAGTGCCGTAGTGGCTTTTTCTACCCTCCACCTCCATGGCCCGTTTGCCCAGGCGGTTATAGATCGTCCACCCCTTGGGTGTCGTTGCCACACACCCCTCTACAACGTACCGGGGAATTCGTATGCGATCGCCCTTGATCACGGCTCCCGCATTTGCCAGCATTTTCACGGCATCCTTGTGGAGGCACTTGAAACCCACTTTTTCCACTATATCAAAGGCCGCCTGTTTGATCTCCCAAATCTGGTCCTCTGAAAAAATCTGCATTCCCCTTACCGAACTTGACTTTACTCTTGAAGACTGCAACATTGAGTATCTCCTATTTTTGCCATGATTCTAAATTATAAAGCGTTGAGAATCACTCCCACGGGTGGATCATGTTCTGACCTTGATTCGCCCACAACAAAGAGTGAAAATCCATCTTGGCAGGTTGATCTGCCGTGGCTATTATTTTAAAAAACCGTCAAGGATCTTTGAAATGGCTGCCTGTTTTTCATCGGCAATGGGCAGGGGCTGATGGGTGTCAAGGATATTGTTCAGCTTGGTACGGGCCCGGTCCAGCAGAGAGGTTCTCCCCTGTTCAATCCACTTATCATGGCCCTGGCGAAAGAATAGTTCCGGTTCCCATTGCACCTTTCTCAGGTGTTTTAAGGTATGGGGCACGGTGAGGAACTGTCCCTTGGCAAATCCCTGGGGAATGGCATCCATGGCAAGGGTGTCATCATTAATGGGAATTCCCTTGTGCATCCGCCGAATCTGATCCACCATTTCGTTGACAATAACAATCATATCCAGACTGCCGGTGAGACCAAAATCAAGGTATCCCACATCATGGTTGAGATTGGACCCCGTAAAAACAGACATAAAAGCCTCCAATCCTGCCTCGTATGATGCCTGCATATCCGGAATCTGGGCGTCACTGGTGCCACCATATCCCCAGTTGGGAATATCCAGATGGTTACTCATCTCAATCATGGCCATGTAGGTGAGGAGATACTCCGGCGCGTTGTAAGAACACTGGCCGCTTTTCATGTCCAGAACCGCCGCGCCAATGCCCATTAAAAAAGGGGCACCCGGGGCGGCAAGCTGGTGGACCACCATGCCAAAAAAGGATTCGGCAAGTCCCTGGACAATGTGACCGGCAACGGTCATGGGGGCCGTGGACCCTGCAATGGGGGCAGGAGAATAGATCACCGGAGAGCCGGTCTCGGCACAGAAAATCAATTTATCCAGACTGGTAAAGGGATGTTTCAAGGGGCTGATGGGCTCATCGTATTGTATCCAATAGGGTTTTTCCCGCAGCTCTTTCTCCCCCCCCCGCAAAATTTTAGAAATTTCCCACATGGCTTCAAGGTCTTTTCGGCTGTCCGCAGTATTAACAATGGGTTTTGTACAATTTTCAGCCATGGCCTTAAAGCTGGCCAGATATGAAAGTGCCGGATCCACTTCATGGGGATGGGCAAAGGACATGATAAAATCAATATTGGGAAGGGCATCACACACCTTGGCTGCGGTTTTGATATCTTCCAGGGAGGTGTGGTGGCGCTGCATATTTTTAGATTCCACAGACCACAACAAATCCGACCCGGTACCAAAATAGGCCCGTCGACCGCCAAGATCCATGGCATGATTTCCCTCACGGTCATACATGGCGATGTTATTGGGAACCGTTTTTCTGGCCTGTTCCACCAGGGAGGGCGGCATTCGAACCATGCCGTCTTTTCCCAGCTTGCACCCTGCATCGGTGAGCAATTTTAAGGCGCCATCATGTTGCACCAACATGCCCGTCTCTTCCATCACCTGTAGGGCAGATGTGTACAGTTTATTTTTATCTTCCTGACTTAAAAAGGTGAGCCTGGGCTCGAACCCGATTTCAAAATCCGACATAATAAAATCCCCCATATCAAGCTCACCGCTCCAGCCAAAGAATGGAACCATAAGCATTTGCAACAGGCCAGCCTGTCATCATAAATAATATAAATTTCAGTTGAAATAACTTGTACATACAGGATATATAAATACTTTATAAGGAAGTCAATCTAATTTTTAGGGAGTATCCCCCCGCAGAAATACCCCGGGCCGTGGTGGACGGACTTAGACCCTTAACCCGTTAAGGAAAAGCATACTTTTTACATTTCCTGAAAACAGGCAAAAATTAAAATTATGTCGGAGAATCACACACGCAATTTCTCAAACAACTTTTCAATATAGCTATCTCGATCATTAGTCATGAATAGAATATGTTCTTTTTCAAGGTCTTCCTGAGGTGTTCCCCAGTTAAGTTGCGGGTACTTTGTCCAGGAGAGTATAAAACTGTTCAGGATTACATCCAAATTCCCCAGGCGGGCTTCAATCTCCTTGATTCTTTTATGGAACAGAATCTTTTCGCTGCCAGGGCCTTCATGGATTAATCCATGGGGTTCGATAAAAGTAACATATTGTTTTCCATCTACAATCATCCAGAGAATAAAATCCGGATGAAAGTTTCCAGCTTCAAAAAAACCAACGCCTTTACCTCTACTCAGATTTCGTAGTAAGAAAAATTCAACACCATCATCTTGGAGCTGAGCTTCATTTTTGTCTGACCAGTCTTTTAAATCAGTGATAAACTGAAATTCACTTTCGTTTAAAGCAACTGGAAGAATAGTTATTTTACCGCCTTTACGAATATGAAACAGCGGTTGAAACAGATGCATACCAATGCGGCACGCCTGCAAATCACCCGATTTCAAGAGTGATTGTTTATTTTCTTCAAGTTCCTTTTTTATTTTTTTGATGGCAAGAATCACCTGTTCTTCATTGCCGTCCACAATGAGTTGGTAAAAATCTTCGCTTGGTATATTCCCGTCATCCAATGTTAGTTCACGTAATTCCAGACGGGGTTCAATAAAGGTACGTTTGCAGTAGTTGTAGTAATGATCACAGAATCTTTTTAAAAGTTCTGCTGCTACCTGCTGAAGTAGTAAAACGCCTTCAAACCCTACTGGATTCAACCGTGCAGTAGGCAAGTATAGCGTATACCAAGTATTGTCAGACAGCAGTCTCTTGATCCCTGCTTTGTCGATATTAAGATTATGCCAGCTCCGCTCTTGTTTGAATTGCTCAAGTTCAAAGTAAAGCGCATCAAAATTCAGCAATGCAAGGTGTTTATTCTCAAGTTTGACATCCTCTTTTATTATCGTATCAACCCTTTCCTTTGACTGGATGGATTGAATTCGGGGATACCAGTCCGAAACCACCGGGTGAAGCTGAAGATACTTTGTCGTAACGCCCAGAGTTGGAACCGGGGCGTCTCTTTTAAAGTCATATTCACGGCCGTTATCTGCTTTTTTCTTTGGCCGGACAACCTGGAGTTTTTTCCCAAAATCATAGGTGACGTTTAGCGGTATTGTAAAAACTCTGCGCCGTTCGTTTCCAGGAAGCCCTTCGTCTGCAAGAAACTGTCTGAATTTTTCCATAAAATCGGCTTCTACGCCGAATACATTCAGTGTTTCCAGTTCCTCAATGTGCTGGGGGATTGATGGTGCATGGCTATGGCCACTTCGTTTAAGGCTCCAGTCATACCCTTTGAGGCGGACGCCTCTGCCAAAGAGCTGAATGATCTGAGCCCCTTCACTTTTACCCACATGCATGAGTCCCAGTGTGCTTACACGCCAGCAATCCCACCCTTCCACAAACTTTTTTGAACCAATAAGAAGGTTTACAGGGGAGGTGGACTCTTTTACGGAATCAAACGTGGCTGTGGAAAAATCACTTTCATTCACAGTGATAGAGAAACCATCCTGCATGGCAATCTTTTTGATGTGATCGGCCAGGGCCTTGGCATCACCCACATTTATCAGGCCAAAAGGTGTGTGGGCCGTACCGACACGAAGTGCAATTTCTCCGGATTCCCCTTTTGTCCTGTCAAGGGCAAGGTGGCCGCCACTGCTTGAATTAAACAGTAGCTTGAGGATATCCCGGTATAGATCATCGTATGATTTTCCTGCATTCATAACCTTTGCAAGCCATGTAAAGGAACTTTTAAAGATATCAATGCCATTGCTGTCAACAAGTCCGGTATCCTGTCCATTTCCAGTGAGGATCTCTTCCATTCGCCGACAGACTGTTTCCTTGTTGGTAAGAAAATCCGCAATGAAAATAATGATCAGTGCAACATCGGTGGCGACTATTTGTTCATCTTTTTTCAGTTTACCACCGGTAACCGTACTTCCCACAAACACCCATAGCGGTTTTTCGATGTTAAAAGGCGTCAGAAGCGATTGCTTTTCCTGATAAATATCAAGCTGCTGAAAGAATTTCAAAAGACAGGCTGTCAGGTATATCGCCCGGGTTTCATCAAAAGAAGATGGTAGATTCAGAATCTGGTAGTCCTTACCAAAGCCGTCTTCGTAAAACCAGCGGTAGGAATAATCAAAAATTACGGTTCGGGCATAGTCATCTTCATGTCCTGTACCGGAAACAGCCTGATCAAAGGTGGCTGAATATTCAAAGGCAAATCCCTTTTTACAAAGCATTTCCCGATATTTAAACCATGCATTTTCATCCCGTTTGGCATTTTTTCCGGAAAGTCCCCGATGCCCTTCATCTACCAACAAAAGGTTCTGGTCACCTATGCTGCGTGCAGCCAGGGTCTTGGGACCTTCTTTATCTCCTAATTTTGTGATTTCCAGAACATCCACCCGGTTAAGCCCCTGGGCCAGGGTAAAAAGGTTGTGCCCTTCTTTGGCAAAATTGGATGCACCGATATTGCTTTGGGCAAATTCGGCAATATGTTGATCGCTCAACCGCTCATTGGGCGAAATCAGGATTGCCCGGGACAACTCTTTCTCCTTGCCGTATCGTTTGGTATAGTGGCGGTATTGCATCAAATTTACGTGCATGAGCAGGGTTTTTCCAGAACCGGTTGCGTTCTGAATCGATAGTTTGTTCAGTTCGTCTTTATTGAAATATCCCATATCGGAATACCCGGGCCATCTGCTGTTGAATTTATCAACATACCCATTAAGATCCGCCAGAAGACCCTCTTTGTCGCAAAAGTAGCGATCCAGGTAAATCTCCACAAAAAGCAGGGAGAGCCATTGATAATATTTCCAATCCACCGATCGATGCCGTTTTGAATTGATTGCCTGGGTATGCCGGACAATATTTTCTTCATATACCAACAATTGTGCCCGGTTTATGGGATTAACCTCATTAAAAAAAAGATCACTTGTAGTCAATGCATGGAAAAAATGGTGAAGATTATCCTTGTCCAGTCCTTCCTGGCGGTGATTACGGATTGACTCGGCCAATTTGTGGAACGGACGTTTTTTATCATTTCTCAAAGGATTGATACCAAAAAGCGTAAGCAACCACTGATTTAAAATCAGCTTGTTCCTGAATTTATGCGGTTTGGGACCCTTTGCCTTCCCTTTAGCCATTGAGCCCCTCCTGGATCATTTCAAATGTATTAAGCCAAGTATCAAAAAGGGGACATTCTTCTCTCATTTTGTTTATACCTATACCCTGGGCAATGGCGATCCCGGTTGTAGTTTTAGGAAATTTACCATTCTTTGACCATCCATCAAGCCTTTTGGACGGTGCTGTATCAGGATTGTTGTTGATTGCTTCAGGAGTACCACATTGGGCAAGGACTGCGTTTATGTCGGATAATCTCACCTCCAGATGTGATGAAAGTAACGCAGGATCACTGAAAAGAAGGGCTTCAAATTCATGGACAGCAATAAATGGGATGAATCGATTTTCAGCATTTTCTTTGGCAAACAACTCCACAGCCATGGCTTTGGTGGCATGGTTTATGGTTCGGGCAATTTGCTTTGGTGTTGCACCTTCCCTAACAGAATCAAGTCCGGGCCAGTCATGCTTGATGCCGTAATAATCAACAAATATAGTCACATAAGTTTCTTTTCGCTGTCTAAGATGGATTGCCAAATCCCTTTTGACCCGGGCAAAGCGGACATCCCCCCCTTTTTGTCCGGGCTTGGTTATTTGTGTGGCCCGGATAAAAATATTTTTGGGGGCAAGATAGGGCTGCACCATGCTATTGATGAAGATCTCTTCGGTTTTGCCTTCCACAATCACCATCACCTCAATGTAATTACTCATAGACCGGCCCTCCGGCAATTACATTTTTTGTCCAGAGTTCACCCACCGAGTAATTTTCAAGCCATACTGAAAAATCTTTTTCTTTTAGCCGCTTAAAGGTAGACGCCCCATCCTCACGGTTTACAACCACGATATCTTGAATAGCAAACTGGTCTATGAGGGCCGGTGACTGGGTCGCCACAATGACCTGTGTCTGTTGTGCTGCCACATCTATGAGCTCGCCGAGAATTGAGATGGCAGCAGGATGCAGCCCAAGCTCTGGCTCATCAATAATGATGGTAGACGGCGGTTCAGGCTGTAAAAGTGCTGTGGCAAGACAGATAAAGCGAATGGTCCCGTCGGAGAAATGATAGGGCTGCATGGGGTAGTCAGAGCCCTTTTGGGTCCAGCTGAGATTGACTTCCAGCTTTGCTCCGGCTTCCCTGGGTTCCAGCAAAAAATCATCAAAAAAAGGCGTTACCATGCGAACCGCATTGAGGATTTCACTGTAGGCCCTGGTCTGTTTCTGTTTAAGTTTAAGAAGAAAGGGGCTAATGTTGGCAGCATCAGTTCTTAACGCCTTATTGTCCTGGACAATTTCATAATGCCGCATGGCAGCGGTGGAGCTTGTGTCATGGAAATGATAAATCTGCCAGGAGGAAATGGCATCATATACAGGCTTACTGAATTTTGCCTGGATTTTATCCTTCAACACTTCATCAACCATTTGAGATCTGCCGTCCTCACTGTCCCCCAGGTTCCACCAGCCCGTGGTGCCATGCTCGTAATACCTGGCCTCATCTTCCAGGGAACAGGTGTCATTGGGGGTTGGGGAAAGATTAAACCTGTACCCCCGGGAACCGAACCTGGTTTCAAACTCCATTTTTTTTGTATGTTTCCTTCCATTAAAAAGAAGATCACCGGCCCCGCCGTTATCTTTTACATACCGGTTCAGATTGCCGTCAACAAGGGCTCGAAGCATCCTGAAAAAGCTGATCAGATTGCTCTTTCCGGCCCCATTGCCACCGATAATAATATTGAGACTATTCAGTTTGAAATCCGTCAGATCGTTGATGGATTTAAATCCTTTGACAGTGAGTTTATCCAGGGAATTCTTCATGATTCCGTCTCCCACATTCTTTTATGAAATGCTTCCTCAATGAGGCGAACCTTCCATTTTTCATCATCTTTTTTAAGGTTGGGCAGATTGTTGGACCCATTCACATAAATGGTGTCGTATTCAAAAGCCCTTGCTGAAATGCGGTACTTGATGAACCATTCATCCAGCATGAGATTGTCCTCTTCCAGATTGCCGGTAAGATTCCGCCACACAATAAGTACCCTCTCTTTTTGACCGCTGTTGGGTTTCAAAGGATCAGAGGGCACCCAGCCTTCAATTTTACGGAATCCCCATTTCCCGTCTTGAGCGAGTTCAATTTTTCCGTCCAGTAATGAGTTCAGCTGAA
>JASFYZ010000329.1:0-12258 GCA_045046665.1 Desulfobacterium sp. | reverse complement strand
GCGTTAAGAAGCACAGACTCTGTTTGAGGACAAACTTGCCCGCAGTTTCTGTGGTTTAGCCTGGAAGGGCAAAAATACCCCCCGACGTTCCCGTTCCGGGCAGGGCAGCCCGCCGGGGGCGGTATTATTCCGTTAGGAAGAGCCGCTTGCAGAAATAAAATTTTTCAGGCCTATTCGCCACATGCGAGTGCCATGTTATTGCATTGTCAATATATAGTGTTGTTGTGAGCGGAAAAATTATTTCTGCAAAACCCTCGGAAGTATAAATCCCTTTTGAACAATGCCAAAAAATTGCGTCAAATCACAAAAGGGACCGCTGTTTTTTTCTTCGGGTACTCACCCCCAAAATGATTCCCACAACAAGGACGCCGGCCCCACTTAAAAACCACTTGATATCCTCCTTGCTCAAACGACTTTCAAGGGTAAGGATACGATCCTTTTGCTGGGTAAACGCCTGGGTCATCTCTTCGTGGGCCGCCTCAAGGGCAAGGAAGTCTGCGGATTTCTTCTTCAAGCGATTGTAGGCATCCTCAATCACTGCAAGTTTTTTCCGGGTGGCTTCAACGTCTCGATTTTTCGCCCTGATTTTTTCTAATAAAACGGTCAAATCTTTATTTTTTTTCTCCAGCGCGTCCACCTGGCGTTTCATGGGCACATCCCGGGTGATGAAGCGGGTCAAGACCCATCCTTTTTTACCTTCAGCGTCACGTACCCGGGTCCAATCCCTGCCGGTTTCAATAATTTTAAGACTGTCTCCAGTGGCCACCATGGCAAGGATTTTATGTTTGGTGCCAGGCCCTGTCCTCATGGTGATTTTCATCACCCCTCCCACATAAACGGTTTCTGCAAAGGATATCCCCACAAAAAAAATCACACAAAACAGCAGGGCGATGAAACCACTTTTTGCAAACCTCATCATCCACACCTCCATATTTAAGCGGTGGCCACAGCGCCTTCTCCCAGACGAAAAGCTTTCAGATTCATCTCCACAAAGGCTTTTTTGGCACGCAGGGTAATGGCTTTTTCCACACTTGCCCGGGACAATCCCAGGGCTCCAGAGGCAATCAATGCCCCCAGCAGTACAATATTCATGGTCATGGGGCTGCCCGCCTGTCGTGCCAGGGCCAAGGCATCAATGGCAATCAAATCTGCAACCCGTTCCCGCACCAGAGACATCATTTCATCCACATCGGGGTAAACCCCCTGGCCAATGGCCACGGTAAAAGGGCGCAAGGGCGCAGTATTTGTGATCACCCGGGTCCGGGAATTACACCGACCCATGGCCCGCACCACCTCAGAGGGCTCAAAGCCCAGAAGAATATCCGCCTCCCCATCTGAAATAATGGTACTCCCCACATCCCCAAACACGATGGCAGACTCAACAACGCCTCCCCGCTGGGCCATGCCGTGTATTTCACTCATGCGCACCGGCACACCATCAAGGAGTGCGGCCTCCCCCAGCACCTTTGAGGCCAAGAGATTTCCCTGGCCACCAACGGCAACAACAATTAATCTTGTGGTTTCCATATTGTGTTAATCCTATTTTTTCTTCAACGGCATAATGGCATTTTCGGGACAAATTTGGGCGCACACAGCACACCCCACACAGGTATCTGCATCAATACGCACCCGTCCGTCCTCCAGGTAAAAGGAGGGGCAGGCAATCTCGTTGATACAATCCCGGTGATTCAGACATTTATCTGTCACGGTAAAGGCCCTGGGCTTTAAGAGCTTCAGGCCTTTGGCGTGCAGGGCGCAGGGCTCCTGGGAAATAATCACGGACACCCCTTCAAATGCCAGAGCTTCCTCAATGGCAGCAATGCTTTTTTTCACCTTAAAGGGTTTGATCAGGGTCACATGACCAACGCCCAGGGATCTCACCACTTTTTCAATGGAAATGGGGTTATATCCCGGCAAATTCATCTGATCCATATCCACCCCGGGATTGGGTTGATGCCCGGTCATGGCGGTGATGCCGTTGTCCAGGATCACAAGGGTGAAATTATGATTATTAAACACCGCATTCACAAGGCCAGTGATACCGGAATGGAAAAAAGTGGAATCCCCGATAAAGGCCACCACCTTTTTGTTTGTGGCCCGGGAAAACCCACAGGCACTGCTCACCGAGGCCCCCATACACAGCACAAAATCCCCCATGGAAAGGGGGGGTAAAAAGCCCAATGTGTAGCACCCGATATCAGAAGGGAACATGGCATCCATGCCCTTTGCCGCCTTTTTGATTTCGTAAAAGGTGGCCCTGTGGGAACAGCCGGAGCACAGATTGGGGGGACGATGGGGAATTTCCGGCAACGACTCTGTTTCCACCGAGGTTGCGGGTGTATACGGCACATCAAAAAAACGGGCCATATTTTCCCGAACCATGGCCGGATCAAATTCAGAGAGCCTTGAGAAAAGATCATCTGCCTTTCCCTTTATGGGAAGGGTTTCACAGGCCTCCTGGGCAAAGGCTTTAACCGCCTCCTCCATGACAGGCTCTCCCTCTTCAATGATCAGCACCTTTTGGCAGCCATTGATAAAATCTTTGATCATCCATTCCGGCATAGGGTTAGAAAAACCAATGCGCAAAATTTTTACCTGGCCTTCAAGTCCAAGATCTTGAACGGCGTCCTTGGCATAGAGATAGCTCACCCCGTTACAGATCACTCCCAGGGTCCCGTCCCCGGTGATAAAATTCAAGTCAGAGGCATCGGACAGCGCTGCTGCCTTTGCCAGGTTATCCAGAAGCTTGACATGGAGTTTTCTGGAAACCGCTGGCACCGTCACATACCTCATGGGATTTGGCACAAAGTTTCCGGTGGGGATTGGCTTTTTCATCCCCTTTAAGGTGACAAAGGCGCTGGAGTGGTTAATGCGTGTGGTGGTACGAAGGAGCACGGGCTCTCCAAGGGTTTCAGACAGCTCAAAGGCCACCCGGGTCATCTCCTTTGCCTCCTCCACAGAAGAGGGTTCCAACACCGGAAGGCCTGCCAGTTTCCCGTAATAACGATTATCCTGTTCATTCTGGCTGGAAAACATGGCCGGATCATCGGCGGTGAGGATCACAAGCCCTGCGGTGACCCCAATATAGGCAAGGGTTACAAGAGGATCCGCCGCCACATTGAGTCCCACGTGTTTCATCATACACATGGTTCTCACCCCGGAGTTGGCAGCCGCAGCAGCCACTTCCAGAGCCACTTTTTCATTGGTGCTGTACTCAAAATAAAGGTCCGTTTCCTGGGAAATCTGGAACAAATTCAGCGACAACTCTGACGAAGGCGTTCCAGGATAGGTGGTTGCAAACCCCACCCCGGCCTCCACAGCCCCCCTTGCAATGGCTTCGTTGCCCAGCAGCAGGAGGTCTTCATTAATTTTTTCACTTAACAGCTTATGCATATTCGTTTGCTTCCTCAACAGTTTCAAATAATGGTCCGGGTTCGGCCAGCCGAATCACTTGACGGTGGCGCTGCCATATAATTTCTCAGCATCGGTAAGGGATGACGCGTATCCCTTGAATCCTTCAATATCTTCGCAGGATTGAACGGAACGGGATGCAAAAAAGCCCTCCACCATACTTTTTTCACCATGCTTGATCAGCCCCAGAAACAGCACCGAGACCAGGCTTACTCCCCCCGCACCGGTCTCAACGGCATATTCCAAGGGGGCATCCCCATGGTACACCGCATAAAGGGGCTGTTGGGCTGGCATGATCTGTACAATTTCAGGATGATGGTGATGGTCATGGCTGTGTTCACTGCAATTATTACACATAACAAACTCCTTACAGGGGAAAAGCCGGAGATGATGGCAAAAATAGCTGGCCTGTCATGATCCTCACTTTCCGGTTTCACAATTAATGGTGGATAACCACCCTTATATTAATTTTATGTAAATATTCGGCTTGCTAATGTAAATGTTTGGTCAGTGCCCCATATTCGCGTATTTGGGACTGCGTAGCATACTAATGCTATGTGAGCTGGCCAAAATGGGTGAATATGGGGTGCTGCCCGAATATTTACCATTTTACATAGCGGGGCTCAATGGTGTCGGCCACACCATCCCAAATAATATATTTTGCACGGTCATCACAATCCCTGGATTGCCCCACGCTCCCCGCATTGATAATATATCTACACGCTTTGTCAAGGAATAGAATTTTTTTTCCCATGGAAAACCGGGTGATCACCTGATCCTTCATGACCCTCCCCCCCAGAAGATGGGTGTGCCCCACAAAGGAGATGACCTGGGGCATAAGGGTCATGATCCTAGCCAGGCGCTGATCCGACGCACGGGTGAGATAGCCCATGACGGAATCCGGGGGAAGCCCGTGCACAAATCGGCCACCGGATTCAATTAAAAAAAAAGGCCAGGTGGCAATGTGGTCCAGATCCCCCCGGGAGACAAGGGCAATGGTGTAGTCAATGCCCTGTCTGGCCAGCCCACGGAATCGCTTCCGATAGTCCACATCCAACAATGCGAGTTCATGGTTCCCCAGTACGGATAAAATATTATTGTCTTTTAAAAGTTTCAATACACCACAGGGATCCGTGCCATATCCAATGGTATCTCCCAAAGAAATAATGCTGTCCACGGCGTTTTGCTCAATGTCTTGAAGGACACGGCAAAGGGCGTGACTATTGCTGTGGATATCGGAAATAACGGCAACTCTCACTGACGAAGTGCCAAAATATCTGCACGGGTGAAGCCATAGGTTGTATTGCAGTTATGGCACCTTATTTCCAGGGGGAAAGGACCATTTTCTAAAATCTCATCAATGTCCCCGGCCGGGAGTTGGGAAAGGTAGGCCCGCATGCGGTCCTCGGTGCAGCGACAAAAAAATTCCACCCGATGATTCCCAAGGAAAATGGGCATCATTTTTTCAAAGTGCCCCATGATCAACTCTTGGGCACCGGTACCACCAGCAAAGGATTCCCCCAGGGAAGGCAAGCCCGATACGATTTGTTCCGCATGGGAGATCACCGTGTCATCGGCTCCCGGCAGGGCCTGGAGAAAAAGACCACCAGCCCCTTCCAGCACGCCATGTTCGTTAAAATAAACACTTAGGTTAAAGGCTGTGGGGGTCTGCTCTGACTGGACAAAATAGTTGGCAAGATCCTGGGCTAATGTGCCAAATTCCATCATTACCTGACCCGAATAGGGAGTTTTTGCATCTTCAAGGTATTTGGTCACGGTTAAAAACCCCGCACCAAACAAAGCGGGAAGCCCGGCATCGGTTGAAATTAAGTCAAGGGGAAACACATTGTTTTTCAAACTGCCCCGCACCTCACCAAAGACATTGGATTCCACATCCAGCCCTGTCACTGGCCCAGAGCATTGAACATTGATGCTGACCCTGTCTTTTCCCTTGAGGTTGGCCGTCAGCAATGCCCCGGCGACATAGGCCTGCCCCAATACCAATGTTTCCGGCCCACCAAGCTCATGGTTGGCCTGCATCTCCATGACCATCCTGGTGCCGTTGACCACGGCCCCCCGGATCATGCCATCGGCCATCATGAAACGATGGAGCCGATCATTTGCAGCGGCTTTAAGCTGGGCCTTTATATCACCATTAAACACATCTTTTTTTATCATAAATTTTTATCCAGGATTATTAATTATTATTTCTGTCCAAGGTGCGATACTGAATGGCTTCGGCAACATGCTGTTCACAGATGTCCCGGCAAGGCTCAAGATCCGCAATGGTTCTGGCTATTTTCAAAATACGGCTGTATGCCCTGGCGGAAAAACCCAGATGAGTTATGGCCGTTTCAAGCAGGCGAGAGGCCTTGTCATCCAGGGTACAGAAGGATTTGATCTGCCGAGAGCCCATGGCCGCATTACAAAAAATTTTTTTCCCAGAGAATCTGTGGAGCTGAATCTGTCTTGCAGCCTCAACCCGTTCCCGTATCACCGCAGAGGATTCAGGTACAACATTGCCTGAAAGCTCCCTGTAGGGAACCGCAGGCACATCAATGTGAAGGTCTATCCTGTCAAGCAGGGGCCCTGAAATCCTGGAACGATACCGCTGTCTCTGCGCATGGGTGCAGGAACATTCCCGGCGGGAATCCCCAAAATACCCACAGGGGCAGGGGTTCATGGCAGCAACGAGCATAAACTCCGCCGGATAACTCAATTGGTTACCGGCCCGGGATATGGTCACCCTGCCATCTTCCATGGGTTGCCGCAACACCTCCAGCACATTGCGCCGAAACTCCGGGAGCTCATCAAGAAAAAGCAACCCGTTGTGGGCCAATGTGACTTCCCCGGGCTGGGGCCGAAGGCCTCCCCCCACAAGCCCTGCCGCAGAAACAGTATGATGGGGGGATCGAAAGGGGCGAGTGGTGACAAAGGGCATACTCTCCCGGAGAAGTCCGGCAGCCGAATAAATCCGGGTGGTTTCCATGGCCTCTTCGTAGGTCAATCCCGGCAGGATGGATGGAAGCCTTTTGGCCATCATACTTTTGCCGGAACCAGGAGACCCGGTCATCAGTAAATTGTGCCCTCCGGTTGCGGCAATTTCCAGGGCTCTTTTCACATGACTCTGCCCCATGACATGGCAAAAATCAACTTCCCCAGGTCCATGGATTTCATCCAGAATGGTATTAAGGTCACAGGTAAGGGGCACAATGTTCTCAAACCCGGAAAAAAAATTAACCGCCCGGGCCAGAGACTCCACAGGTAATACCTCTACCCCCTGGACCACAGAGGCCTCTTGTCCGTTCTCCCGGGGAACAAGAATTCCCTGCAACCCCTTTTCCCTGGCGGACAGGGCCGCTGCCACAACCCCTGGCACGGGTTTCACCCTGCCATCCAGGGATAACTCCCCCACCATACTGTACCGGGAACAAAGATCCGCTGAAACCACCTTGGATGCCGCAAGTATGCCCATGGCCACGGGCAGATCAAATCCCGTTCCCTCCTTCCGGATATCAGCAGGTGCCAAATTCACTGTGATTCTATCCGGTGGGAAGGTGTATCCAGAATTTTTCACCGCTGCCCTGACCCGCTCCCGGCTTTCCCGCACCGCAGTCTCCGGCAATCCCACAATATTAAACGCCGGCAACCCATAGGAGATATCCACTTCCACCTCAACAAAACAAGCGTCGACTCCGGAAACAACACTACAATTTATCCTTGCAAGCACACCGCCCCCTTACCTCTGTGAGAACCATAGGTTCGGTTTTGATCACAATATCGATTATCCCTGATATCACATGGACAGACTAAATCAAATTTTCGCCTCGCCCATGGGTCAAGGCAATATAGCGCTCAAAGCCATGAATGCAACTTTTAGCTATAACACATTCAATGCAAAATAAGAACACAGGCATATTATTTTAGCAATTATTTTGCTTTCATAAATAGAATCAGGTATAAGTAGTCATTTTATACTTATTGATCTGGGTTGATTTCTAAAATTCTCTCATTTTGGAATAACGGCCTTGCCTGCCCACCAACGGGACGAATATTACAGTTTGAAAAGGAATATTTCAGGAGTCACAAGGCATCCTGAGCTATCATTTAATATGGTGCAGTATTATCCACAACAAACCCTGGCCAAAAAACTCACCTGCTCTGGCATTGGTGTTCATTCTGGAAAAAAAGCCACCATCACCATTCATCCGGCTCCGGAAAACCATGGTATTCGGTTTAAACGGGTGGATTTACCCGGCACGCCGGATATTCCGGCCCTGTTTAAAATGGTGGTGGATACCAGCCTTGCCACTGTGCTGGGTAACCAGGGGGCCATTGTTTCCACCATTGAACATCTCATGGCCACCTTTGCAGGCCTTGGCATAGACAACGCCTTGGTGGAAATTGATGGGTACGAGATGCCCATAATGGATGGCAGTGCCCGCATTTTCACAGAGCAACTGATACAGGCCGGTGTGGAGCCTCAAAACAAACCCCGATGGTTTTTTGTGGCAACCCAGCCCCTGAAAATTACAGAGGGGGATAAATATGTGTCCATTGAACCGGCACCCGGGCTGACCATTTCCTGCTCCATCACCTTTGACTCTCCCCTCATCGGGACCCAGGAGCGAACATTCAATCTTTCATCCCAAGCGTTCAGAAAAGAAATCAGCCCGGCAAGAACCTTTGGATTTACCCAGGATCTTGTCTACCTGAAACAGTTCAGTCTGGGACGGGGGGGGAGCCTGGACAACGCTGTGGTCATTGACAATGATAATGACAAAATTCTCAATGCCGGGGGGCTTCGGTTCCCGGATGAATTTGTCAGGCATAAACTTCTGGACTGCCTGGGTGATTTTTCCCTGCTGGGCATGCCCATCCAGGGCCATATTATTACCCGTAAATCTGGTCATGCCCTAAACCATGCGTTTATCAAAAAATTCCTAAAAACCACCGGGGCTTGGGAAACACGACCTGTTGAAATGGCAGCCGTCCCATGATTCTGAAAAAACCACCCCATTTCCCCCTGTTTATCGTAGTCTGCCTTGGCCTCGTACTTTGTTGTTCCACCACGGCCGTGGCAAAAAAAGCATTTCTGGACAATGTGACCCTCACCAATACCCGGGATCACCTGATTGCTTATTTTAACGTTCAAAACGCGTTTACCCCAAAAATCAATGAGGCCATCCTCAACGGTGTTCCCACCACATTTACCTTTTACATGTCACTGTACCGGGCCAGGGAAAGCTGGTTTGACGAAAAAATATCCAGCCACAAAATATCCAACACCCTTAAGTACAACGCACTCAGAGAAGATTTTTCCCTGTCAAGGCCATGGAAGTCAAAGGAGCCCCTTGCAATCAAAACATTTAATACTGCCAGGGAACGAATGACCGACATCACCGGGTTCACCATTGTTCCCATGGATCAACTGATCCGGGGAAACAAATATCAAATCCGCATAAAAGCTGAAATGAAAAAAATCAAACTGCCATTATACCTGCACCATGTTTTCTTTTTTCTCTCCCTATGGAATTTTGAAACCGACTGGTATACCATGGATTTCATATACTAATATTACAACCCGAATATTTACAACGGCCTTTATCCATGACCCATCCCCACACATTCTCAACACAGTCCACCACGGACAGCACCCAGGGAAAATCCCGATTTAAAAAAGAAGCGGCTCTCATGCTCATCATTCTTTCCCTGGTGGGGATATTAACCTTTGCAGAAACCAGGGTTACGGATGTAGGTGAGCAATTCCCCATCTCCAATGCGGTGCTGGTGTTTATCCTCATCAACACCAATCTCCTGCTGCTTCTCTCCCTTATTTTGCTGGTGTTCAGAAATCTTGTAAAACTCTACTACGAAAAAAAAAACAAGCTGTTCGGCACCCGGTTCAAAACAAAATTGGTCATGGCATTTGTCACATTGGCCCTATTACCCACAACGGTGCTTTTCTACTTCTCCATCCATTTTATCTCCCGGAGCCTTACTTTTTGGTTTGACGTCCCTGTGGAACAGACCCTTGACAGCTCCCTCACCTTGGGCAGGCAGGTCTATGACTTCATCGAAGACCGCAATTTGTTTTTTGCCACACGGGCTGCCTATCACATTGAATCCCAGGCCCTGCTTGCCCCGGAAAAAAGCAATGAGCTCACCCGTTATGTCCAGGTGCTCCAGCGGGCATTCAACCTCCATGGGGTTGAAGTGTATGCCCCGGATGCCAAACGCCTGACCCTGTCCCTTACCCATGAACTGGGGCAGCATTATTTTGCTATACTCACCAGTAATGACCTCCTGGATTTCCATGGAAATCAAAGGGCCAGATCCATCGTTCAAAACATTAATGCCGGGGAAATTGTCAGAACCATCACCCGGATACCCGTTGATGGTCCACCAGACAAAAGCGTGGGATTTCTGGTGACTACCACCCTGTTGCCCCTGGATATTTCCCAGAGCCTTGTGTCAATTTCCCAGGGAACCGAAACCTATCGTCAATTAAAAATGCTCAAAAAACCCATCCAGTGGTCCAACTATATGGCCCTTTCCATTGTGGCACTTCTGGCGGTTTTCTGTGCCGTGTGGTTTGGATTTTATCTTGCCAAATCCATTACCATTCCCCTCATGAAATTTGCAGAAGGCACAGAGCGGGTCGCCCAGGGGGATTTAAATTACCAAATCGATTTCACCTCAGATGATGAAATCGGCACCCTGATCAACTCATTTAACTCCATGACCCGGGAACTTGCCACCGGCAATGAGAAACTGGCCTTGTCCGAAAAGAAAATGAGGCAGCAAAACCTGGAAATTGAAAAAAGTCGGCAATATATGGAGGTGGTATTGAAAAACATCTCTGCCGGGGTGATCTCTGTGGATGCATCTGGCACCATCACCACCATTAACAAAGCCGCCGAAGCCATGCTCGGTATCTCCTCAAGCCAGATTCTTGGAAAAAATTTCAGGGACACCCTTCAAAAAGACCATCTTAAACTGGCGGAAAAAATAAGCACTCAAATTCCTCGCTCCTTGGCCAGTATGGCATTTCCCCTGTCCATCACCATTAATGGAAGCCCAAAACATTTTGCCGCTCATTTTAATGCACTGCAAAATGAAAATCACGAAGACATGGGGGCTGTCATGGTGTTTGATGACCTCACAGAGCTGGAAAAGGCCCAACGCATGGCCGCATGGCGGGAGGTGGCCCGACGCATTGCCCATGAGGTGAAGAACCCACTGACCCCCATAAAACTATCAGCCCAGCGATTAAAAAGAAGATATTCAAAACAGATCAATGAAACGGTTTTTGATCAATGCACTGAAATGATCGTGGTGCATGTGGATCTCATCCGAAACCTTGTCAATGAATTTGCAACCTTTGCCAGATTCCCCGACACCCTGATGAAACCGTGTAACCTGGAAAAAATCATTACAGAAACGGTGGCCTTGTACCGTGAAGGACTGGAAGATATCTCATTTGTCTTTTCCATTCCGCCAGAGCTGCCACTCTTAAACCTGGATCGACAGCAGATCAAACAGGCCTTTATCAACCTCATTGACAATGCGGTATCCGCCGTTCATAAGAATGGCACCATCACCATTGATGTTTCCCTGGATACCATCTTAAAACGGGTGAGAATCGAGGTGTCAGATACGGGAAAAGGGATTTCAGATGAAGAAAAAACCCGATTGTTTGAACCCTATTTTTCAACCAAAAAATCAGGGATGGGCCTGGGACTTGCCATTGTCAATTCCATCATCTCCGATCATGAGGGGATGATCCGGGTAAAGGACAACTCACCCTGTGGTGCCATCTTTATTATTGAACTTCCCGTTGAAACATAAAAAACAAAAGCAAATTTTTAACCCACTACAAAAATAGGTGACACCATGTTCCCTGCAATATTAATCGTTGATGACAACAAATCCATTATCGACTCTCTGGAAGGCATTCTTTCCGACGACGGTTTTGAAGTCTCCCATGCATATAACGGATATGAGGCATTAAAAAAAATCCATGCAGACTCACCGGACATTGTGCTTCTGGATATCTGGATGCCCGGTATGGACGGCATTGAAACCCTTAAAGAAATCAAAAAAGAGTACCCCCCCCTTCCGGTGATCATGATCACAGGTCATGGCAGTATTGAGGCGGCAGTGGATGCCACCAAGTCCGGAGCCTTTGATTTCCTTGAAAAGCCCTTGTCCATTGACCGGGTCATCGTCACCATCAACAATGCCTTAAATTTCAGACGGCTGGAAGAAGAAAACCGCTACCTGAGAAAAAAAAGCATTGAAAAACATTCAGTGAATGGATTTAGTGAGGCCATTCAATCACTGAACCGGCAAATCATGCACGCAGCCCCCTCGGATGCCTCCATTCTCATCACAGGGGAAAATGGAACCGGCAAGGAGCTGGTGGCCAGGACCCTGCATCATTTCAGCACGCGGCCAGAAGGCCCCTTTATCATCATCAACTGTGCGGCCATTCCGGAAAATAACATCAACAGCGAACTGTTCGGCCATGAAAAAGGGGCATTCCCGGAAGCCGTTGCCAAAAACAAGGGTAAATTTGAACTGGCTTCGGGAGGCACTCTTTTTCTGGATGAAATAGGGGACATGAACCTTGCCACCCAGGCCATGATGTTACGGGCCATTGAGAGCAAAACCTTCCAGAGAATCGGAGGGGGCAGAACCATCCATGCCGATGTGAGAATCATTGCCGCATCCAACAAAGATCTTGCCGCAGAAATTAAAAAAGGTCATTTCAGGGAAGAACTCTTTTACCGGCTCAACGTCATCCCCGTCCATGTCCCCCCCCTGCGGGAAAGAAAAGAAGAC
>JASFYZ010000328.1:0-9316 GCA_045046665.1 Desulfobacterium sp. | reverse complement strand
AAAGTTCTTCCTGTTAGAATTTTGAATAGTACCCATCATTAAAGCAATTGTTTGATGCATCAAGTGGAAAAATTTTATATCCTACCACTTTAGATGGCCCTGGAGTCAAGAAGTGAAAGATGGATGAGAAAAATAAAAAACTCCCGGAACAATGGATTTTGTTCCGGGGGCTTTTTTAGTAAAAAAATGTTAAAAACTTCAGAAAATCAGCTGAAGGATTCAAATATCTTCAAGGTTGCCTGGAGATCTTCGGGACAAAAAACAAAAAGACATTTCCCGTCGGAGTCAGAGACAGAACCATAGATATAGTTGATATTTACCTCTTCCTCTCCAAGCTTCCGGGTGATCTGGGAAAGGGTGCCGGGGGTGTTGTCCAACTCAATGGCGATGAGATCCTTAGTGTCAAAGACATACTCTTTTTCATTGAGCAATGCCACGGCTTCATCGGATTTATCCACCAACATCCGAATAAGGGAAACTTGGGCAGAATCTCGTTTCACATAGCTGTAACTTGCGGCAGAAGCCAATCGTTTGATGGATTTCCCCCGGGCCTCGAAGATATTTTGGATATAGCTTGACGCATCCTGAATGGTGATGGCATCCACATTGATACCGGCATCACTCAATAGAGCAGTCATCTTTCCAAGTTCTCCGGGTACATTGTTCATGAACAGCGAAATCTCACGTCGAATCATACAACCCCCTTTAAAAGTAATGAAAATACAGTGGAAAGGCTTTTTGCGACAGGTACTCACAAGTACTGTCCTGGAAGCCTGAAACCAGTAGTTGACGAATTACTTACCTTCGGCGATCTCCAGCCCTTTATCAAAGGCTGCCATGTTCAAAGGAATTAATTTTGCCTTGGAAGCAAATTGAGATTTAACGCACTCCCTTAAAATTTCCAGATCCACCATCTTGCTCCGGGCGGCAAAGGCTGCCACGGCAATAATATTGGCACACCGAATACTCCCCACTTCAATGGCAGCATCATTGGCGGGCACAATGAGTTCATCCACATCATCCCGGCCACTTCTCACTGGAATCAGGGAACTATTGATCATGATCACACCATCGGGCTTTACCACAGGGGCAAATTTTTCCAGAGACGGCCGGTTCATGGCCACCAGATGGGTGGGATTTTTGATAATGGGCGAGCCAATGAGACGATCACTGACAATAACCGTACAATATGCCGTGCCTCCCCTCATTTCAGGACCATAGGAAGGAATCCACATCACCTCCGAGCCCTGATTCATGGCTGCATGGGCCAGCAGCTTTGCACTGAGCAGAATTCCCTGTCCACCAAACCCTGCAAACATAACTTCTTTTTGCATATATGCCTCCTAAGAAAGATTTTATTTTAATCATTCAGGAATTTCATTTAAAACAGACATCTTCTTGTTAAAAAAATAATTTCTTCATTTAATTGTTTTAAACAAGGGGGTTGTCAATTTCAATAAAAACACCTGACTCCCCCTGTTTATTCGGGAGATTTAAACTCTCCCAGGGGATAATAAGGGAGCAGGGTCTCTTCAGCCCATTTCAATGAATCCTGGGGAGTCATTCCCCAGTTGGTGGGACAGGTACTGACCAATTCAACAAAACTGAAGCACTTGTTTGCCTCCTGATACTCAAAGGCCCTTTTAATAGCTTTTTTGGCTTTGTTGATATACTTGGGTTTGAGCAGGGTCTGTCGTTCAATGTATGCGGGTGTGGCAAGACTTGAAAGCAGCTCACACATGCGCATGGGCATCCCCGTTTGTTCCACATCCCGACCCATGGGGGCCGTGGTGGCCCGCTGACCCGGCATGGTGGTGGGCGCCATCTGTCCCCCGGTCATACCATATATGGCATTATTGATAAAGATGGTGGTGAATTTTTCCCCACGGTTGGCGGCATGGATAATTTCTCCCATGCCAATGCTGGCAAGATCGCCATCCCCCTGGTAGGTAAACACCATGAGATCCGGTCTTACCCGCTTCATGCCTGTGGCCATGGCAGGGGCTCGCCCATGGGCCGCCTCCTGAAAATCACAGGTAAAGTAGTTATAGGCCATGACAGCACACCCCACCGGGGCAATACCCACGGTTCTGCCTTTGATACCCAGCTCATCAATCACTTCCGCCACAAGCCTGTGGGCGATCCCATGGGTACACCCGGGGCAATAGTGGGTATGTTCATCGGAAAGTGCTTCCGGTTTTGAAAATGTTTTTCCCATATCTGATATCCCCCGGTTTAACTGTTGAGCAATGATTTAATATGTTCTATGACTTCCTCGGGTGTGGGTATTTCACCACCGCACTGGCCATACCATTGAACAGGAACTTTCCCTTTCACCACACGTTCCACATCCTCCACCATCTGGCCCATGCTCATCTCAATGCTCACCACCACTTTGCAACCTGGTTTTGATGCCGCATCATGGATGGCCTGTTCCGGAAAGGGAAACAGAGTCTGGGGGCGAACCATGCCGATCTCCAGTCCCTGGGCCTTCATCTCATCAATGGCGGTTTTACACACCCGACTCATGGTGCCATAGCTGACGATCAGCGCTTCATAATCACCGTCAGTGTTGTAATTTTCAAATCTGACCTCCTCTTTTTTCATGCGATCATACTGGGCTTTCAACAACAGATTATGATCGTTGAGCACGACGGGGTCAAGATAGAGGGATTTGACAATATTTTTTGTTGCGCTCTTTCGGGTGTCCATGCCGTTGGTGGCCCAGTCATTCTTGTTGGTGGGAGGCACATAAAGATCTTCGGGAAACTCCACCGGCTCCATCATCTGGCCGATCATTCCATCTCCCACGATCATCACCGGTCCCCGATATTTTTCTGCCAGGGGAAAGGCCTGCATGGTCATTTTCACCGCTTCCTGGACCCCGTCCGGGGCCATGACCAGCATGTGATAGTCGCCGTGTCCACCGCCCTTGGTGGCCTGAAAATAATCTCCCTGGGAGGGTAAAATACCGCCAAGGCCGGGTCCACCGCGCATGATGTTAACAAATACCGCAGGACATCGGGCCCCGGCAATGTAGCTGATGGCCTCACTCATGAGGCTGACACCGGGGCTTGATGAGGTTGTCATTACGCGCTCCCCACAGGCCGCTGCACCATAAATCATGTATCCCACAGCTACTTCACTCTCTCCCTGGAGAAAGGTACCGCCCTCTTCGGGCAATCGTTTGACCAGGTACTCTGCCACCTCGGACTGGGGCGTGATGGGATAAGCAAAATAATTAAGGCATCCTGCCCGGATGGCCGCCTCTCCAATTGCTTCATTTCCTTTCATTAACATTTTGGCCATCAGTTTTCCTCCATTGTTTTTTCAAGGGTTTTGTCTCTGGACTCAATTATGGTGATGGCCACATCGGGACAAATCACACAGCACAATGTGCAGTGGATGCAATCCTCAGGTCTTGCCTGGAATATTGGAAAATATCCCTTGGCACTTACCGTATCAGAAATTTCCAGAACATTTTTAGGACAGACGTCTTTGCAAAGACCGCAGCCTTTACATCTCTCCGTTTCAACAACGTGCTTAAAAGCCATACACATTTCTCCTATTGCCTGCTCCGCCGCCAAGGGGGAGTCAGGTTTCTCTCAAGGGTTAATACAGGGCAATGAAATCTATTCAGATCCAAAGTATCCATAAACTCCGGCGATGCAGTAATAAATTTTACCGGAATTCCGGTCTTGTGGGCCAATGACTGTACCAGATCATATCCTTTATAAATATCCTGGGGGGTGGTATCGTCAATGAGATTGGCATTGCTCACCCATCCAGTCATCTTCAATTTTGAGGACAACTCAATTTCTTCTTTTATTTTCATGCACCCCTCAATGGTTTCCGTAAAAGGTCGGTAGGGGTTTATCACCTGTAACATCTGCACCGTCTGTCCTGCGAGACTGTTGGCCAAAGCAGCAAGAACAGTGACCCCCACATCATCGCCCCCGGCATCTAGTATGGTGAGATCCGAAGTGTTTTTGATGATTCCAGCCACCTTGGGTGATAAAATGGGAAGGTCTGCATGCATGTAGTTCTTATCGGGTAAAACAACATTGATGCCATGCTGGGTCAGTACATCCCTGGCCTCCCGGGTTCTGAAATAAGGATTTACCAGATCAAGATCAACAATACTCACATCAAGGCCGGTTTTTTGTTGGTGGAGTGCCAGATTTACTGCTGTTTCGGTTTTTCCACTGCCGTAATTCCCAACAATGATGACAATGCCGTTTACTTTGAGATCTTTACTCAATTGGGGCTCCTCATTTTCGTTCATTTTTCTTAAATTAGCGCCCTGTGGGCGGACTTTTGTCCGACTCAATATTTTGACTCGTAATAGCCAGGTATTTATTTCGTAATAAAAATTGTAAATTCCTATACTATAAATTTAGATCTTGCTTGGGAACGGATGCATTCCCATTTTTCCGGTACCATCACATAACTCATTGATTTTATTAAGTCGGGGCTGAATCGACTCAAAAATTATATCTTTATAGATCAAGATTTAAAGACCCGACCGGGAAAATGGGAATGCGCCCTTGGGAACTGCGGGTAGGTGTATGAGCGGAGGGTAAGGGAGTTCATGGAAAATAATATACCCATGCTAATGAACTCCATACTCAATATCCGGACTTCTCCACGCAAAAGTGGGTAGTTTTATTATCATAAAGTCCCTAATACCTGCTCCCGGACATCGTAAGAATACGAGTTTTATAGAAAATCAACGGTGGCAAGTCTGCCGTTAGCATCAAATGATAGCGGACCCAAATCATCCAAAATTACCAGATCCTTTCTATCTTCCATCTCAGCTTTAAACCCATGGGAAACATGGATAGTTCCCATTTCAAGGGTGTTTTTTATATGGACAATTCTGGCTTGGGTAGGTTGCACAGCGCCAATGATTTCAAGGGCCGCATCCACCACCTCCCGGTGCGTAGCAAGACCGATGGGAATTCTTGCCTTTTCCGGTGTCATGGCAGCCAGTGCATTGGTGGCCATGGCCTTTGTATCCAGCTTTTCAATTAGATTTTGGGTGGTCAAATCGGCAAGACCGATCCCGATGGCATTGCCGTGGGAAGCCTCTGTGAGATCGAGAACGGCAATGCGGGTAATCCTGGGACTGTCCGGTTCTTTTTCTCCAATGAACATGATCCTGCCGATCACATTGGTATCCATGCCGGTGCCACTGATATTCTTGCCCATTTCATCAATGATCAGGATATCAATATCGTCAAAGGGGAGGCGGGCCATATACTGCTTGGCTTTTTCCAGGAGCAGGGATTCTATTTCATGAAAGTGATGGGGCAGACAGGCTTTAATGCAGGCGGTTTCATCGTAAATATTTTCAACAATACCCACGCCAAATACAACGGGAATTTTATTAAAAATCATGGAACCTATTTCCGGGATGACCTTGCTGTACCCATAATTGACGGTCTGCCTATGGACTTGAGTGCATCCCTTGTGCTTTCCCAGCCCAATGGCCATCATTTTCATCAATCCACTTTCTATGGGGCCTTCAAATTCAGTGTGGGGTTTGATTCTATTGATGACCACAACCCCATCGGCCTCGGCAGCATGTTTGTCTACCAATACGGGAAATCCATGGGATGATACACCGATCTGAACAACTTCCATGGAAGAAATAATGGGAACCCCCATGGTTGCTTCGGTGATATTCAGGCTTTTTAATATTTCCAATTGCCCCTGGGCCGTACCGCCGCCATGACTTCCCATGGCTGGTACAATAAAGGGCTCAGCCCTGTATTTTTTTAAAATTTTGATCACCTGCCCAAGGATCTGATCAACGTGATTGATTCCCCGACTCCCTGCGGTAACGGCAATGCGATCACCCGGCCTTATCCTTGAATGAAGTTCAAGACCGGCAAGTTCCCTGGTTACGATCTCTTCAATGTTGTCAACACTTGGCATGTGAACCATCTGACGAACGCTGTACATTCCCGGGTATTCCATTGCAACCTCCTATATCTAAAGTAAATATTCGGGTTGGTACTGTAAATGTTTGGCCAGTGCCCCATATTCGCCTATTTGGGGCTGCGTAGCATACTAATGCTATGTGAGCAGGGCAAAATAGGCGAAGATGGGTGCTGACCGAATATTTACGATCTAAAAACAGATTAGTTAACAATTACATAGACATATAGTTGCCGGGGACCGTGGGCTCCATGGACCATTTCAAGTTCTATATCGGCTGTTTTACTGGGGCCTGTAATAAATGTCATGCAGTTTGTTAACCCCTCGTGCTGTTCATTTTCATCCCATTTAAGTCTGAAATAGAGTTCTTTTAGGCTTTCAATGATCTGGTCTGCCGTGACAACAGCCACATGGATGGACGGCACAAGTGATATGGCCCTTGGTTGACGGGGGCGGGTTCGCATCATCAACGTCGCAGATCGGGCGATACAAAAATCCGCAGATGTGATACCGATATAGGATTCTATGAGTCGGGTTCGAATATTTTCTCTTTCCCGGGTATCTGGTTCATCCAACCCCATTGTGGTAAAGAACTCAACACCATCCTTTTCCAGCTTTTCCGTCAAGTTCAACTGTTGGATTAAAGGATGATCCCAGGCAATTACAGCTTTTTTATGGCCCCATTCGGGGGTGGTGTGGCAGACCAGTTCACGGATGGCATCTGCCGCAGAAGCAGGACTGTCTACCTTGGCAGCCTGGATGTTGACAAGGGCCGCTTGTTCCATGAAAAGATCAAGCAGGGCCTTTTTCTGGGATGTGCTTCTGTTTTTATAATTTTCCAATCGTTTTTCAACATCTTCCGGCCGGCTTCCGAATAACTCAGACGGAACACAAGGGGATGGTTTTCCCAGTGCCAACTGTATCGTCCTGATAAAATCATACTGATGATTATTCATTTTTTTAAAAACTCCTGGCTTTTTAGGACCTTTTATTTTTCCACATGGTCAGGAAACTCGTCTTGGCAATGGGGATCATATCCCGGCTTTGGCTCCAGCCGTTGAGTCCCAACGGGAGCTTTGCGATCATTTTGTTGTGAAGGGGCAGAAAACCTTGAAAAAGGTATCCCAGCTTCATGGCAAAATCGTACACTGTCCGGTTTCCAACGATAAAAGACCAGATTCTAAACATCCGCTTTTCCATAGGGTTGGCAGGTTTTACATCCCAGGTAGGGTCCCCCTCTGCCAGCTTTGCCCGCAGTGCCAAAAGCATTCTCGGCAAATTGATATTGACGGAGCACGCCGTTTTGCATGCACCACAAAGGGGTTCTCCCTGGCAGAGATCCTGGGCCCGGTTGATGCCCACAAGAAGGGGAGTCAGCACAGCTCCAATGGGTCCTGAATAGGGGTAGCCGTAAGCATGCCCCCCAATTTTTCCGTAAGTGGGACAGACATTGAGGCATGCGGCGCACCTGACACAATAAAGGATTTCCCTGAATTGGGGATCTGCCAAAATTTTAGAACGGCCATTGTCCAGAATAACCAAATGGAACTGGTCTGGCCCATCCAGTTGCGCTTTGGTCCTGGGTCCACCAATATAGCTGATGTAACCGGCCAGATTCTGAGCCGCAGCCCCCCTTGAAAGCAGTCGAAACAAGATATCATGATCTTCAAGGCTGGCAACAATCCTTTCCATTCCCATGAATACCATGTGAATTTTCGGCATGGTGGTGGACATACGAATATTGCCTTCATTGGACACCGTTGTGATATGACCGGTTTCGGCACAGGCCAAATTACAGCCGGAAAACCCCATGTCTGCTGCCAAAAATTTTTCCCTTAACGCTTTTCTTGCTGCCTGGGTAAGGACAGGCGGATCTTCACAATAGGCAACGCCCAACTTTTCTGTAAACAGTTTGGCCACTTCCTTCCGGGTTTTGTGGATGGCAGGCGCAATTATATGTGAAGGGAGCTCTCCGGCAAGTTGGATGATATACTCACCCAGATCCGTCTCATTTACTTCGATGTTATTTTCTTCAAGAATACCGTTTAAACCGATCTCTTCGGTGACCATGGATTTTCCCTTGACCACCATTTTTACACGGTTTTGTTTTGCTATATCCAGGCAATAGGCTGTGGCCTCTCCGGCATCTTTTGCAAAAAAAACCTTTCCCCCTCTGTTTTGAATCTTTGTGGCGAGGGTTTCCAAAAGAACATCCAGGTTATTAATGGCATATTCTCTTATTTCATGGCCTCTCTGCCTTAGTTCAATCCCTTCTGGAAGATCTTTATACATCTGGGCAGTTGCCGGACCCAATCGATTTTGAACATTGAAGAGGGCCTTTTGTAACTGATTGTCACCCAGGGCCTTCAGGGCGTTCTGCTTGTAAAATTGTGTGTTTATCTCAGCCATGGGATTTCCTTTATTGGGCCAGCAATTCAGCAATATGCATGATTTTGGTTTGAGAATTCCGTCGGCTCAGCATTCCCTGGATGTTCATCAGGCAGCTTATGTCACATCCCACCACCGCATCCACACCCGCGTTAACGATATTATCGACTTTTTCTTCCAATATGGCAGTGGAGATATCCGCATATTTAACGGAAAAAATACCACCAAAACCGCAGCATTTTTCTGAATTTTTCATTTCAACAAGCTGGGCACCTTTAACCTTGGCAATGAGTTTCCTTGGTTGATGGCCAATGCCTAAATTTCGAAGGAGGTGACAGGAATCGTGATAGGTTATTTTTCCTGAAAAACTGGCACCCAGGTCTTCTACTCCGAGGACATCCACAAGATATTCTGTGAGTTCAAAAATTTTATTACTCACTTTGACTGCTCTCTTCTGCCATGGGGAACCGTTCTCGAAAAGGCCTGCATATTGATGCTTTACCATATCCACACAAGACCCGGAAGGACAGACAATGACCTCGGCAGATTCAAAAATTTTAATAAAACGTTGGGCCGCACGCTTTGCCTCTTTGCGATAACCGGAGTTAAAGGCGGGCTGGCCGCAACAGGTTTGAATCAAGGGAATATCCACAGGAATTTCGAGTTTCTCAAACAATCGAACCATGGCATGTCCCACTTCTGGATACATGGTGTCAACAAGACATTGGATGAATAGGGTGACGGGTGTTATTTCTTTCATAATATATAATCACTTGTTAATTTGGCATCCTTCATATTTCCTCAAAAGTACTTGATAATTTTTTAAAAGAAAACCTCACAAAATGGAAATATTGCTGTGAAAATTGTAAATTGAGAGATGAAGGATGCCGTTAATTTATGGGAAAATTAAAGTTGATGGTCTCGTTAAAAGCCAGATGTCTAATTTTATACTGTGGTTAATTTTTTAGGCTACCCACTTAAGCTG
>JASFYZ010000327.1:0-8865 GCA_045046665.1 Desulfobacterium sp. | reverse complement strand
AGTCAAGACTAAAATTTAGGGTTGAGCGTGCCACAGAGTATTCTCCCATGGCATTATCCAGCCTCAATAACCCTAAAATCAAGCAATGACACTGCACTAATCGACAATACCACAACGCCTGTCCCTTATCACTCCAGCGATTTTCCAGGGTGACACTGTTGTAATCAACTCCGGGGAATGGCCGCAACCACACCACAGACGCATCTTAGGTAACGTCATGGATAATAGATTGGAATTACGAAATAATTATCTCAATAAAGCCCTTGAAGCAATTAAAAAAAAAATCATCATTATCTCTCCGGCCTACAAGCTTGTTGCCACCAATGGGAAACCGGATAGAATACATATTCCCCCCACGCCAGACGACGACGCACCCTGTTGCCACGAGTTGATTTTCAACACCCCCACGCCCTGCATAAGTTGTCCGGCCACCGAAGTGCTGCGAACCGGCAAACCGGCACTGAGGCATATTTCCCTGAAAAACACCCCAAATATCTGTTCCTGCCTTTATGCCTTTCCCATTGATCTGAACAACTCCCTGGAAAAAGCCATTGTCGTCCTGGATTTTGATCTTCCCCCCCTGGCTAAATTTGACGAAAAAAGACTCACTTCCAATGTTTTCCTGCGAAATCTCATTGACAATGCCGTGGACGGTGTCATTGCCGCTGACATGACGGGAAATATATTTATATTCAACAAAGCGGCCACCAAAATAGCCGCTTATTCCAAAGAAGATGCCATTGGGAACTTGAATATTCGGGAAATTTACCCGCCGGGCGACGCACAAAAAATCATGAAAAAAATGAGAAGCCATGAGAAAGGGGGAAAGGGAATCGTACGATCCCTTGAACAGGTGGCCCTAGGAAAAGACGGCACCCCAACCCCCATCCGTCTGAATGCGTCCATTGTTTACGAAGAAGGGAATGAAGTGGCCAGCATTGGTTTTTTCCACGATCTCACCGAAAGTAAACGCATGGAAGCAGAGCTTGAAAGAACCCAGATTCAACTGCTCCAGGCCGAAAAAATGTCCTCCCTGGGAAAACTTGCCGCAGGCGTGGCCCATCAATTGAACAACCCCCTGGGCGGCATCACCCTGTTCACCCAGCTCATGCTGGAAGAGCATGAACTCTCCCAGGATGCCACCAATGATTTGTTGAGAATCCAGCGCGATGCCCAGCGATGCAGTGACATCGTCAAGGAACTGCTGGAATTTGCCCGTCAAACCCAGCGGGAGGTCAGACCCCAGAACATCAATAAAATTATTGCCCGTACCCTTTTTTTACTACGGAACCAGTCCATTTTTCAAAACATTATTATCATTGAAGACTATGATAAATCCATTCCTGATATTCCTGCGGACATTCAGCAACTCAACCACATGTTCATGAATATCATACTCAATGCTGCCGATGCCATGGAGGGAAAGGGACGTCTGGTGGTAAAGACTTTCATAGAGACAGATGACGACATGGTTCAGATCACCATCACGGATACCGGTCCCGGCATCCCGGAAGCGGTCCTGTCCAGCATTTTTGAACCTTTTTTCACCACAAAGGAGGAGGGCAAAGGCACGGGGTTGGGCCTGAGTATGGCCTACGGCATTGTTGAAAGCCACAATGGTAAAATCATGGCTGAAAACCTGACGAAATCCGGTGCACGGTTTCACATCAAACTCCCCCTGGGCACCTCGGAGACGTAGACGATATTTTTTACTAAGTTTTTGGTTGACATGACGAACTGAGGCCTATATAAATTAATCATGGATTATTTTTTAAATTCAATTTAGAACATCAAATCAAAAAGCATGTCACACCTTTCACCCCTTTTCTCTTAATGAACGATTTTTTGCACAAGGTATTGAAAAAAGGGCTTCTGGCTTGTAATCTGGAACGGTTACCTGCATAAAAAAACGACACATATGTCTCAATACAAATCAGATCCCATGATATCCTTAAAAGAGAAAGAGCCATCAAGTTCTATTAATCATTTACCAGGGAGATCACTTATGAGCGACAAGAAAAGAATACTGGTTGTTGACGATGAACCCGATTTTGCATCAATTGTTCAATCCAATCTTGCCCGGGAGGGATTTCAGGTAGAGGTGGCTTACGATGGCGTGGAGGCCATGGAAAAAATAAAGGCCAATCCACCGGATGCAGTTGTCCTGGACGTAATGATGCCGGAAAAAGACGGATATGAGGTCTGCTCTGAACTTAAGGGAGATGAAAAAACCCGCGATATTCCAGTCATCCTGCTCACCGCCGTGGCAGACCATGTGGGATCCACCCGGTATTCCCATGCCGATGGCATGAGCATGGAAGCGGACGATTATCTTCCCAAACCCGCCTCTGCCGAGGAGATCACAGCAAGCGTCAAGGCCCTGGTTTCATGAGTTAGCCCCTTGATTGAGCGTAAATATTATCCCCGGGTGGACAGCATCTCTGTATTTTCAAAGCTGTTCGCCGGGTTTTTTTCGTAAAATCCGGCAAAATTTTGCCTTGATAAAGGGCCTCCCGTCAACAATGAAAATTTTTTGCATACTCAGCGATGAAAGGGCATTCCGATCAAAATCACCAGCCCTGTACAATGCTATTTTTAAAAAAATCGGCATTAGTGCAGCCTACGTACCACTGAAGGTGATGCCCGACCAGATAGGGGCTGCCATGCAGGCTCTCAAGGCATTGAATTTCAGTGGTGCCAATGTCACCATCCCTTATAAATCATTGGTGATTCCCCACATGAGCATCCTGTCTGAAGGGGCCAATATCATTGGTGCCGTCAACACCATTCTTCGTAATGGGGATGAACTCAAGGGATATAACACCAATGCCATCGGATTCATGGATACCCTGGAGGAGGTGGGATTTGATGTAACAGGCAAAAAAGCCCTTATTTTTGGTTCCGGAGGGGAAGCCAGGGCCGTCATTTTTATCCTGACCTGGTTGCGGGCCGATGCCATTCACATTGCCGGTCGCACGGCAACAAGGGTGAAAGATATCGTCACCAAAATTGGTGGCACTCCCACGACCCTTGAACGCCTTGATGAAAATCCCAGCCAGGCAGAGATCATTATTAACACCACCCCCATCTCCGCCCCGGAGGATTCCCCCCCTTTTTATGAATTTATCCGACGTCAGTCTTTTAAAAACTGCCAGTTAATCATTGATCTTAATTATGGAAGAGAAAACAACTTTTGGGAGCAAAAAGCCCGGGAGCTGGACATTCGGTTCGTTGATGGGCTTATTCCCCTGGCCCATTCTGCCCGGCGAACTTTGATATTATGGACCCGGGTGGATGTGCCCCCGGCTGAATTTATGAAAGCGTTAGGGGAAATTTAAGAGGAGGAGAATTCGCCATGGATAAGTTGGACCCCGACAAAATTCTGGTTATTGATGACGAACAAAGTCTCAGAGAGGGTGCCCAGCGTATCCTTACCCGCATGAATTTTGAAGTCTTCATGGCATCCCGGGGAGATGAAGGGCTTGCCCTTTTAGACGAACAGCCCGTGGGCATCGTACTTCTGGACATGAAAATGCCCGGCATGGACGGCATGGAAGTTCTGAAACGGATCATGGCCATGGATCGGGGGATCATTGTCATTGTCATCACCGGTTATGCTACGGTGGAAACCGCCATTGAAGCCATGCAGCTGGGGGCTTACAATTTTATTCCCAAACCCTACCAGCCCGAACAGCTCAGGATCACCGTATCCAGGGCCAGGGAAAAAATTGAACTGGCCCTGGAGGCGGAAAAGCTTGCCCGGGACAAAAAAAGGACCCTGGCAGATCTGCACACAGAACAGAGTCGGACCCATACCATCATTGAATCCCTTCCCGACGGGGTGCTGGTCACCACCCCCCAGGGCAATGTGGCGCTCATCAATCCAGCATGCTACCATCATTTGGACATTGACACGGATAAAAAACCGGGATTACCCATTGAGGATTTCATTGAAGATCCTGACCTTTGCCAATTGATCATTGACACCTCCCGGGGCAGATACATTGATTACACCGACATTCCTGCCCATGAAATTGACATCAACAATGGGAAATTTTTCCTGGCCCGGTGTCGACCAGTGTTGGGAGAAAAAAGGGAGTGTCTGGGAGCGGTGGTGAACATTATGGACATCTCCGCCATGAAGGCCCTGGATCAGTTAAAATCTGAATTTGTGGCCAAGGTCACCCATGAACTGAGATCCCCGCTTTCCACCATCCATGAACAATTAAAAATAGTGATAAACGAAAAAAACGGAGACTCCAGTGAAGAAGATAAATACATGCTGTCCCGGGCAAAGGAAAAGACCGCAGGCTTGATCTCCACCATCGGGGATCTTTTGGACCTGTCCCGCATTGAGGCAGGTATCTCATCGGCCCGGGAATCCACCCCTGTTAAGGTTGACGAACTGCTGAAAGGAATTGGTGAATTTCTAAATGTCAGGGCCCTGGCAAAAAGCCAGACCCTCAAGGTCACGCCGCCAGCATCCCCCATCCCCCCCATCACCGCAAATTTCATGGCCCTGGAAAGTCTGTTTGGCAATCTTATCTCCAATGCCATCAACTACACCCAGGAAGGGGGAGAGATCAATGTCAGCTGTGATGTCACCGGAAACAATATCCGGGTCCAGGTCATGGACAATGGCTTTGGCATTGATGCCAAATACATGGATAAAATATTTGACCGCTTTTACCGGGTAAAAAATGACAAAACCCGTTTCATCACCGGCACCGGCCTGGGATTGCCCATTGTCAAGGGCATTGTGGATAAACTGGGGGGATACATCAACGTGGAGAGCGAAGTAAACAAGGGCACCACCTTCACCGTGCTTTTACCCCAGAAAAAACACATTGGGCATGACACCACCATGGGCCTTATGTAGCGTCTGAACGAAAACCTGGAAATGGTTTCCAGTACAAGGCGGGCGTAAAGTTAAAAATCACACGATTACGACCGGGGAGTAAAGACAATCACAAGAATTTTTGCAATGCCCCCCACCCCTCTGACGGCATGGGGAATGCTGGAATCAAAATAAATGGCATCGCCTTCGTTCAGCACATGGATCTGTTTTGCCGTACGAAATTCCAATTGCCCCTCCAGCAGAAACATGAACTCTTCCCCCACATGATTATTGTAAAGCAGCTCGTCATCCCGGCGGCTCTCAATTTCTGCAATAAAGGGTTCCATCTGTTTGTCTGCCATGGGATAGGCCAGGGACTGGTAGCGATATCCAATGTCTGAACTATAGTTATGGTGGGACAACTTTTTGACCCCATACCGCTGGTCTTTTCTCACCACGGCAATGCGGGTGTGATCCATGGATTGATCCTGGAAAAAATGACTGATCTTCACCCCCAATGCCGTGGAAATCTTAATGAGAGTGGCAATGGGGGGGGCTGCAAGGTTGTTCTCTATCTGGGAGAGCAACGGCTTGGACAAACCGGTCAAATCAGACACGGCCTGGAGGGTAAAGCCCCTCATGGTCCGGAGTTTTTTAATTTTTTTACCAAGATTCAGGGCTGCAACTTCATTTTTTATATTAATGTCCATGGCCTTGGGCATATTGATAATCCATTTCTAAGTCTCAATGATTTAAAGTGCCTGAATTTAACATGAATGGACAGCCCCATCAAGGAAAGACTCTATTTCTCTTTGGAATCATCTGCCCCGGTTCCCCGAAGCGAACTTAAAAACAACCCCAATCCGCCAAAGGCCAGCACAAGGATGGTTATCAAATTTAATGCAGTCATGGGGCGGAACCGCCCTGCTCCGCCTTCTGTTCCACCTGCACCCATGAATCTGTTTTCCTGTTTACAAGTTAACCGCCTTGAAATCGGTCAACTCCCTAAGCTGATTCCAACGGATTTTCAACACTCTTGCCACGTTTATATATTCCTCATGCAACCGCATAAAAAACATTGCAGTCTATTTTAACCCGATTAAATGAAGATCCCGGTATCTTAAAGGAAAAAGATTCTTTGCAATATAAATTATGCAGTGCAAGATTATCAATGCGCTCCATTAAAAACAAAATAAAAATTTACCATGTGATGTTTTACATTCCGCCCAACAGTCTGGAATCATGAAAGTTTCAATTTTCGTTGTAGTAGGTAGATACTGCCATGTATGTTTTATATAAAAATCCAGCAGCAAAGTACCGACAGCAGAGCCCCTGACGGGGGATGGGCCGGACCATTGGGCCCCAAAGGCGATCAGCCCTTTTGCCCTGCCGGGCGTTAGAAACACAGACTATTTGAGGACGGTGCCCGCGGCAATAGTGCTTTAGACCAGTAGGGCAAAAGGACCGTCGACGGGGGCGGAATAATGCCTTTTCCATTATTTATTAAAGGCAACCCAGGTACAACATGGGGTCTGCCTGTGGCTACTATCTTAAAAAATGCCGCATTAGCTGTGCCGACAGTGGAACGCCCCGGCAGCAGAGTAACATTATTATTTCTTATGGCATTGTTATTGCATTCATGAATTAAAATATTTTTCGACACCAGCAGCGGAGCAAATCAAACTTTTGGAGTCTATGTTTGGAGGCGATGAATGAGTAAATACTATCTGTTCCAGGATGCAAAACAAGGCACATCATAATTACGGTCCCAACTGTGTAAAAATGATGTCTGACAAAGCACTTAATTGAACAGACACTGATGCCCAAAAGGATCAAATAACAGGGGCATTTAAAATGGCATGACACTGTCCCCAACCACAGCCCTGACCGTAACGGGAAAATCGGGGGGGGTTATTTTTTTTGCCCTTCCAGGCGAACCGACAGGAAACTGCGGTCAAGAATGTTCAAAAACTGCTTGCGCGTCTTATCTTAACGCCTGGAAGGGCAACATTTTCCCCCCTTTGGTTCACAAAGTTCCTGTCAGGGCAGCCGTCGGGGTCTATATAAATATGCATGGCAAATTTATCTGCCATAACAAAAACTGAAACTCTCATAATTCCAACCTATTGGACGGAGTTTCATATAAAAAAACAACAAAAGGAGAAAAACATGCAAAAAACTGTTTCACGTCTTCTACTTGTGTCTATGCTCATGTTGTTTGCCGTGGCAAACGCATCCGCTGGCATTGAAGCTTCCCTGTCTGCTGACACCTACAGTGCCGGAGATACGGTTCAAATAACCGGAACCATTGAGCCGGGAACCGATCTTTATTTGGGAATTTCAGCCAAGGCCCGCTTTGCATCCAAGGATACCGACGGTAAAACCGAGGTGGTAAAGCTGGCCAAAGAAGCCAAGAAGCGTGGGTACAGCGTGGATACCAGTATCCCCGCCCTTTATTATATGCTCACCTCAAATCCGGAAAAATTCGGTTCTACCATTGCCAAAAAATTTGGTGGTCCCTCATTTTTTACCCAGAATGGTAAACGGGGTCTTTACAGCACCACCATGTTCAAGCTTAAAAATTGGTCTGAGCTGGACCAAGAGACCCGCAGCATGCTGGGCGGCATCAATGATGAGGCAGAGTGGACGTTCAACAAATTTGCCCATGAAAGTAGTTATGGTATCAATACCATCACCAAAGAGAGCACCAAGGTGGGCAAGGTCACCATCTTTGCCAGAAGCGTTCTGGCCGATTTTACAACCACCGGCAACTACTGGGACAAGGGCACCACCATCCAGCTGGACAAAGCCACTGGAAAATTCACCGCTTCCTTTAAAAGCTTCAGGCACACCCCTCCCGACACTGCCTTTGAGGTATCTGTTAACGGAAAGGTCATTGGTAGTTACAACCTGGAAGCCAAAGGATTCTGGCTCACCAAGGGTGGCCGCTACATGAATCCTTTGTGGATCATCCTCGGCGCCATTCTGGTGGGGGCATATTTTTCCATGATCGGTGCCGCAGGTGGACTTCTCATGGCAGCCTTCCAGGCCATGGTTGTACAGACCGCAGGCCCCATTGGTATCAATGCCGCCAACGTTCTTCGTCCTTCCAATATTGCCTTGACCCTGTTTTCCCCCCTGGGCTCCTTCTACCGTTTTGCCGTAAAAGAACGCCGGGTGGCATGGCCCATTGGCCTCTCCTTTGGGGCGGGTATTTTCATCGGTTCCGTGTGGCTGGGTAAATATGCCATTGCCTATCTTCCCATGAAAACCTATAAAGAGTGGCTGGCCGTTCTTGTTGTGCTCATGGGTATTAAAACCCTCCAGGAACTGACCCCCAAAGCCATGGCAAAACGAAAAAACATCAAAGCCATGGTTCAAAAATTCAACGCCGCCATTGCCAAGGCCAAAAAAGAGGGCAGTGCCGCAGAGATGGGCACCATTGAGCCCATTGAATCCAGCCTGACCAACTACCGCTTCAAGTTTTGGGGTGAAGAGTTCAGAATCAACCCCCTGCTGTTTGCCATCCTGGGTCTTGGTATTGGTGTGGTTTCCAGAAGTTTTGGTATTGGTGGAGGATTCCTCCTGGTACCTGCCATGACAAGCCTTGGGGCACTTCCCATGTATGTTGCCGTTCCCATTGCCCTTGTGGGTACTTGTTTCAGCAGCATCGGTTCCTTTATTGGATACCTGCTCAACGGCTATCTTCCGGACATGTGGCTTGCCATCAGTATCATCATTGGTGGATTTGCAGGCGGTATGCTGGGAAGTCGACTCCAGACCTTCTTTTCTGAAGTTCAGCTCAAGTGGATACTTGCCATCACGCTGTTCTTCTTGTTTTTTAGATTTTTTAAGATTGAAATTTGGATCTGATCATTTTACACTGTATTTAACAGAGTAAAATTTAATACAACCTGCATGACAGGATCTCCTGCCATGCGGGTTGTATAAAGAAGTCCAGTTAAACTAAGGTGCAATGCAAAAATTAAGAACGTAAGGGCAGAATCTATTTCTGCCCTATGTTGGGT
>JASFYZ010000326.1:0-3730 GCA_045046665.1 Desulfobacterium sp. | reverse complement strand
TTTTTTTCTCCGGAGCGCCTATTAATTACAAAGACGCCGATGGATTCCCAATTCGTGCCGTTGTGATCGAGATATAATAACTGGAACTAAGTTAAAATGCTGGGGTTATGCTTTACAGGACCCCAGTATTTTAATCAAACTTTTGTTTTTTGATTAGATGGGAGAATAATATGACATCAAAAAGAGGACTCGTAAACTGGGCAATAGGGATTGGCGTAGTGGCTGGCATATATTGCGGGTTGTCTGCGGTGACTGTGAAAAAATAGGCATTAACCCGGTTCATTTCGGCGTTATCGTGGTGGCCAACCTGCCTATCTGCATGATCACCCCGCCTCTGGGGGACACTCTCTTTGTCTCCTGCGGGCTCACAAAATTCAAGATTGAGCAGGTGGTCAAGGCAAACTGGTATTACCTGGCTGCCTCCCTGGCAGTGATGGGAGCCATAACCTACTTTCCAGCAAGCTCTATGTGGCTGCCGGATCTGTTCATGTAGGCTCTATGACCCCAGGAAAATGTAAGCGGAGCAAAAGAGAATTACAATGATTGATCAAAAAGTATTGGATGAGTTGGAGCGGATTTTCGGAAAAGCAAATGTTCTCACGTCGAAGATCAATCTCGAGGCATATTCCTACGACTCGTCGCCCTTTTTCGGTGCGCCCAAAGCGGTTGTTTTTGCAGAGAATGCCGAACAGATATCCCGCTTTATGCGTTTTGCCTCAAAAAGCGGTATCCCGGTCATTCCAAGGGGGGCGGGAACCAGTCTCAGTGGAGGATGTATTGCCCAAAATGGGGAGATCATTCTTGCCCTTAACCGTTTGAACAGGATCCTTGAAATTGAGCCTTTAACCGAGACCGCATTGGTCGAGCCCGGTGTTATCAATATAGCTCTTCAGGAGGCCCTGGCTCCTTACGGATTCATGTATGTCCCTGATCCGGGGAGCTTTCGTGTATCAACGATCGGTGGTAATGTCGTCGAAGGTGCCGGAGGAATGCGGGGGGTTAAATACGGTGTGGCCAAGGATCATTTCCTTGGTGCAGAAGTGATTCTTGCCGATGGCACCATTGTCCAGCTCGGGGAATATGGGAAGTTCTATCCCGGTATCGATGTTACCGGGATGTTCTGCGCGTCTGAAGGGACCTTGGGCATCCTGACCAAAATTCGGGTCAAGCTCACCCGGCTGGCGGAAGCGACATCGACCATGATGGCGGCCTTTGACAAATTGCAGGATGCCGGAAGTGCGGTGTCGGCGATTATCAGCAACTCGATTGTCCCTGTAACCCTTGAAATCATGGACAAACGTATGGTCCAGGCGGTGGATGATTTCCTCCATCTGGGTCTGCCGAGAGACGCCGAAGCCCTTTTACTTATTGAACTTGACGGCTGCAAAGAGGAAATGCAGCCCCTTTCCCAACGGGTAATGGCGATCTGTCAACAGAACGGGGCCACCAGTGTTGAACTGGCACAAACGGAGGCCCAACGTCAGGATTTATGGAAAGCAAGGCGGTCCGGGAACGGTGCACTGGGCAGAATAAAACCGGCCTATATGGTCCAGGACGTAACCGTACCAAGGCACAAACTTCCCAAAATGCTTGAGTTTGTCACAGATGTCGCAAAAAAGCACGATATCATCATCACCCAGCTGGCCCATGCAGGTGACGGCAATCTCCATCCCCACCTGCTTTATGATCCCCAGGATCCCCAGGAGTACGAAAGAGTTGAGAAAGCCGCCGAAGAAATTTTTAAAAAAGCAATTGAAGTTGGGGGCACCCTTACCGGAGAGCATGGCATTGGTCTTGAGAAAAAAAAATACATGTCTTTGGCCTTTACTGCCGATGATATGGATTTCATGAGAAAGATCAAGGCGGCTCTGGACCCTGAACTTCTCCTCAATTGCGACAAAATTTTAGATGTTCAGAGGTGCTGCCATGAGTAAGCCCAGCAACAGATCCGCCCTTTCGCTCATAGAAAAACTCAATAAAATCTGTGGCGATGAAAACGTCATTACAGATAATGACAGTATCCTATCCAAAGGATTTCAGGAGGTCCTTCAGGTCCAGGTCGTTGTGACGCCGGGGAGCGCTGAAGAGATAAAAAATATTGTTCTCCTCGCACTGGAAAGTGATTGGAAGCTTCTTCCTGTGGGAGGCGGTACCCAGCTCAGGCAGGTTCTCACACCCGGCAAGGGCGGTATAGGATTATGCCTGAACCGGCTGGATAAGGTCCTTGAGTTTGAGCCCGATAATCTTTGTATCATTGTAGAAGCCGGGGTAACAAGTGATACGATCAGCAAGCTCGTGGCCGAAAAAAACTTGCAACTTCCCATATTTTCCGACACACCCCGTTCTACGATTGGCGGAAAGACCGCAAGTAATTTTTCATCCTGGAAACGATACCGATATGGCAGTATGGAGGATTACGTCCTTGGGCTCACCTTTGTGACGCCTACCGGTAAAATTGTGAAAACCGGCGGAAAAACGGTCAAGAATGTCAGCGGCTATGATTTTACCAAACTTCTTGGCGGTTCCTGGGGGACGATGGGAATTCTCTACTCCATTATCCTGAAACTATTGCCCCGCCCGGAAAAAGAAATTCTGCTCACCCGCTCCTTCGACTCCCTGACCAAGGGACTCCATGTGGGGGCAAAAATTCTTGAAAACAAGAGCAAAATTTCCTCCTGCAATCTTTTCTGCCATCAGAATGGCTCGGCTTCGGACAAATTCACCATGCTGGTCTCTTTTGATGGGAGCAATGATTTTGTGGCATCAGAGCTTAAAGGCTTCGATCGCGACAACACCTTTCACCAAGTCAAAAGTGAGGCTGTAGCCGAGATCAAAAAAAGTTATGCTGACCTTCGTAAAAGGCTAAAAAGCACCTTTTTCAACACGGTTGTTTATGGACGAAAGGCCTTCCCTGATGCGGCTGAAGCCCTTGAATTTATCCATCTGCAGGGGTGTGTCTTTGACATGGATCTTGCTGCCGGGATTCTGGAATTTTCCGCTTTAGAGCCTGTGAAGGGTCAAAAAGGTCAATTCTGGCAGGAGTGGGAGAGAATTCGAGGAAAATATCCTGATCATGCAAGCAAGTTTACCTCGGAGAATTATGGTCAACCGCTGCTTGATAGGCTCTTGCCGGTTATTGATCCTAAACAGGTCATGTTCAGGAATAACGTGTTTATAGGGAGGCCGGATCATGGCAAAAGAATTTAATAAGGAAGAGCTTTACCAGGCGTTGTTGAGATGCAACCGCTGCGGGGCCTGCCAGGATGTCTGTCCAACATACAGGATTACCGGCAATGAAAATGATGTGGCCCGGAGCAGAATTCGCCTGGTCCGCCTGATTGCCGAAGGGAAATACGGCTGGGGGAATGACCAGGAACTTACCGATCATTTAAAAAGCTGTCTGCTCTGCAAGGCCTGCGTCACCAATTGTCCTTCAAACGTGCCGACTGACGAGATCATGATCCATGCCCTCAATGAGATCAACAAGGCAAATGGCCTGCCACTTTTCAATCAGATTGCCTATCGGGGGGTCTTTTCCCATGGTGAGAGGCTCAATGTTTTCAGCAAGCTAATCCGCATCTATCAGAACAGCTTTGCCCAAAGCCTCGTCAGAAAGAGTGGTTTTTTATCTCTTTTGAAAAATTACGGCAAGGCCGAGGCCCTGTTGCCCCCTATCCCTGAAAAAAATCTCAAAGCAAAGCTGCCCAAATTATTAAAAAATTTGCAAAAT
>JASFYZ010000325.1:0-7167 GCA_045046665.1 Desulfobacterium sp. | reverse complement strand
TCCTATTGCCCCTCGGGGGGGGGGCTCTGCTGAGGTTGCCCGGAAGTTTTATTTTTTAATAAAAAAACTTAATCATAGAGTTACAGGAGGTATATCTTATGGGACAAAAAATATTCACGTGGATTCTGCTTCCCGGGATGGCGCTTTGCCTGGCCCTGGGATGCAGTACCCGGCATGAGGTGGCCCTGGCCCCGGTGGAGGTAAAGCCCATTCACATCACCATTGATGTGAATGTCAAGGTGGACCGGGCCTTGGATAATTTCTTTGATGACATTGATGCCGCTGAAGAAAAAATTAAAGAATAAAAGGGCATCTTTCATAAATCAAGAGTCAGAGAGTCTCATAACTATTTGAAATCATTGATACTTGCAAGATCAAAATTTAAGATCCAGGGAGAATGATTTCAGTTAGCTATCCAATGCAGATACAAAACATGCAGAGATCTTATGAGTGACGAGTTTCATAAGTACTTTATACTTGAGGCTATTCCTTGTTCTCAGGGGGTGCCCAATGAAGCCGGAACTATTTTGATATCAAGGTTGTCAATAAAAGGAGAAAAATATGGATAAAAAACGATTGGTTTATGTGGGAATTCTGGTGATCTGTTCCCTGGTGTTTCTCACCGGGGGAGCCTTGGCCGATGATGTAAAAACGCGCATGAAAAATCGGCTCCCTGACATTGTTAAATTAAAATCCCAGGGACTTGTGGGGGAAAATTCAAAGGGGTATCTTGCCCATGTCACCGCAAAAAAGACGGGGCAGAATATCATTAATGCCGAAAACAAAGATCGCAAAGCGGTGTACACCTTCATTGCAAAACAGCAGGGGGTGAACCTTGAAAGGGTGGAAACACTGAGAGCAGCCCAGATTATGAAAAAAGCCAATCCCGGGGAGTTCCTCCAGAAACCCAACGGCACCTGGTATAAAAAATGATTGACATGTTTTTAATTCTCTGTATATCTATCTGCTAACACTGGGGGCAGAAGCCCTTCTTAAAGTTTTAGAAAAATTGCGTTAAACATCAAGGAATGCGTCCGAGATAACATACCCATTCAAAAATTGGGGAACACTATCCTTAACGGTAGCTTGTTCTGAAATGGGCAAGTTATTTAAGATCGGTTCTTAAAAGTCGGATGAAAAAACCGGAAGATCTAAATCTTTCCGGTCGCATAATTAAATTTAACCACGAAGGTTACCATGGCTGTAGATCCATTATGGATAGACAGTGGTATACTTTCGTGGTTTTTTTGTTTGTTTTGTCCACCGAGTGGCATGATCGTAAAATTTAAGATTAAGGAGAATACCAATGACAGTCCGTTCAATGAAATCCATCTGTCTCACCGTTTTTTTCAGTTTGATTCTGGTTCCCTTTGCCGCAGCTCATTTTGGTATGATCATCCCTTCAGACAGCATGGTCATGCAGGGGAATAATCGGACATTGACCCTGAATCTGTCATTCTCTCATCCCTTTGAAGGGCATGGGATGGAACTTGTCAAACCCCATGGGTTTAATGTGGTAAGGGAGGGGAAGAAAACCGATCTATTGCCCTCCCTTAAAAACAGTACCGTCATGGAACATGGGGCATGGACCCTTGATTTTTCCGTAAAACGACCCGGGGTCTATGCCTTTTGCATGGAGCCTGTTCCCTATTGGGAACCTGCCGAAGACTGCTTTATTGTCCATTACACCAAAACCGTGGTGGCAGCCTATGGTGGTGAAGAGGGATGGGACAGTGAAATTGGGTTGAAAACCGAGATTGTTCCCTTGTCAAAACCCTATGGACTCTATGCGGGCAATATCTTCCAGGGGATTGTTAAAAAAGACGGACAAGCCGTGCCCTTTGCCGAGGTGGAGGTGGAGTACTACAATGAAAATAAAAAGGCCACAGCCCCCACAGATTACATGGTGACACAAACCCTTAAAGCAGATGGCAACGGTGTTTTCAGCTATGCCCCCCCGGTTGCAGGCTGGTGGGGATTTGCAGGCTTGAGCACCGCCGATGAAAAGAAGATGCATGACGGGGTGGAAAAAAATATTGAACTGGGGGCCGTGATTTGGGTTCAATTCATGTCCTGGCAGGCAGGGGAATAACATGCATATTTCCGAAGGAGTGCTCTCCGGACCGGTGATGATGGCAGGGGCGGCCCTGGCCTTTGCCGGAACCGCAGTGGGGTTGAAAAAAATTGACTATGACCGCATGGTCCATGTGGCCATTCTTTCATCGGCTTTTTTTGTGGCTTCCCTGATTCATGTGAATCTGGGTCCTTCCAGCGTCCATCTCATCCTCAATGGCATTGTGGGATTGCTGCTGGGATGGGCCGCCTTTCCCGCCATTTTAACGGCCCTGCTGCTCCAGGCTATTTTGTTTCAATATGGGGGGATAACGGCCCTGGGGGTGAATACGGTGATCATGGCCCTGCCAGCGGTGATCTGCTACTATCTGGTGGGACCGCTCACAAACAGGAGCCCACGATACACCTTTGTGGCAGCCTTTATGGCCGGTGCTGGCAGTGTGGGGCTGGCTGCACTGGGATTGGGATCTGCCCTGTATTTTACGGAAAAAAACTTTCTGGAAGTATCTATACTTGTGATGACGGCTAATTTGCCAGTGATGATAATTGAAGGCATTGTCACGGGGTTTTGCGTCACCTTTCTTTTAAAGGTATACCCTGAAATATTTCCCAAAAGAGGGTCTGGAAAATGAAAAATAACCCAATGAATCAAAAAACAGGACAGGGGGCAGATGCGGGGCATTTTTCCATGGCTGTCACTGAAATCCGGTCCCGGGTGTTGGTAAAAACCAGCCATAAAGCATCACATTTTTTCTTCCATGCCCCTTGCCCCCATCCGCTCCTGTCGGGGCGGCGCATAAGACTGGCCCTGCTGGCGCTCATGTTTATTCTGATGATCACCCCCCCGGCATGGGCACACAAGGTATATGTGTTTGCCTGGGTGGAAGAGGGCACGGTGTACACCGAGAGCAGTTTTGGAGACCAGCCGGTGCATGGCGGTGCCATTGAGGTGTTGGATAAGGAGGAGCAGGTGGTGCTCCGGGGTAAAACCGATGACCAGGGAAAATTTGATTTCCCCGTTCCCTCCACGGTGACTTCGGATCTCTTGATCAAGCTGGATGCCACCATGGGACACCAGGCCCAGTGGACCCTGACCCAGTCAGAACTCACCGCGGCCGGGGAACAGGCAGAGCAAGACCTGAGGGAAGCCATGACAAAAAAGGCGACCCTGGAAGAAAAGCCTTCCATGGCGGCGGTGGCCACCGGTATTGCCGTTATCTTTTTCATCTGCGGCATTGCCGCCTTTATAAATAAAAAGAGGAAAAAACACAATGGATGAAACCCTTGCGCAATACGATTCTTGGATGCACCGCATGGACCCCGGTGTGAGGGTGATAACGGCGGTGATTGTCTCCTTTTGTGCGGCCCTGTGCCATGACGTGAAAATTCTGGGGGCCCATCTGATTCTGGCTCTGCTCCTTGTGGGCATGGCAAAGCTTCCCCCCCGGGCTGTTCTTAAACGATTAAAGCCGTTGTTTTGGTTTCTGGTAATGATCTGGGTGCTGATGCCCTTTACCTACGAGGGGGAGCCCTTGGTTGTAATGGGACCGTTGACCCTCACCCGTCCCGGGGTGATGCTGTGCGTGAACATTACCCTCAAGTCTGTGATCATTCTTTTTTATTTCATGGCACTGGTGGCCACCATGACCGTGGCCACGTTGGGGCAGAGTCTGCACACTCTCCATGTGCCTGATAAAATGGTATTTCTGTTGCTCATGACCTATCGGTACATTGCCGTGATCCAGGCGGAGTACCACCGACTGCTCAGGGCCGCAAAGTTCCGGGGGTTTGTGCCCGGCACCAATATCCATTCCTACCGTACCTATGCCTACCTTGCTGGCATGCTGTTTGTTAGGGCTTCCCGTCGGGCCTCAAGGGTGTATGATGCCATGCGTTGCCGGGGATTTAACGGTAAATTTCATACCCTTGACACCTTCTCCCCGGGCGTGGTAAATCATCTGTTCCTTACCCTGGTATCCATGACCGCCCTGGGGCTGGTTGTAACCGAAAACCTGTTGATGTAAAATTCGATGGGCAGGCTTTTGGGGCTGATTTCTGGGAAAACGGGCAGGGGGGTGTTATTTTGGTATTATCTACCAACGCGGGTGCGAATCCAAACCGTCAACGATACTACCCATAACGAAAGAAACGCCTGCCCCCTCCCACTATGCCACATACAAAACCTGATCATCGAATGAAAGTGAATAGATTGTGACCCGTGATCTCCCTGTGATTCAACTGAAGAATGTCTCCTTTACCTGGCCCGGTGCTGTGGAGCCCATCCTTGATGACGTGAGTTTGAGTGTTGAAAAAAATGACCGTATCGGTATAATGGCCCCCAACGGCAGTGGTAAAACCACCTTATTTCACACCATCATGGGGTTGTGTATCCCCGATGCCGGTACCATTGAAGTGCTGGGGAAACCCATGAAGACGGAAAAGGATTTTGAACAAATTCGCTCCCGGGTGGGATTGCTTTTCCAGGACGCAGATGATCAGCTGTTCAGCCCCACGGTGATTGATGATGTCTGTTTTGGCCCTTTAAATTTGGGATTTTCCCCAAAGGAGGCCTTGGAACAGGCCAGAAGCATTCTGGATGGATTGGGAATTCTGGCCCTGGAAAACTGCATTACCCACAAATTATCCGGGGGACAGAAGCGACTGGTGGCTTTGGCTGCGGTGATGGCCATGGAGCCGGAGCTGCTGCTTCTGGATGAACCCACCGCTGGCCTTGATGCCGGTGTGAAAACCATCCTTGCCGACACCCTGGTATCTTTAAGCATTCCTTACATCGTTATTTCCCATGAGTTTGATTTCATCTCCGCTGTGACCCATCGGATTTTTTCCATGGAAAAGGGTCGAATCTTAAAGGATGATGAGGTGCATATCCACCAGCATGAGCACATGCATAAACTGGGGAAATTTCCCCATAAACATGTGTGATACAGAAATGGGTCTGAATTAAGGCCAACTTTTATGGCTGCGGATAGGTCTGTCCTTAAACTGCCTGCGCTTTTTAGTGCCTGGAAGGAAAAAAATACATCCCCCTTTGGTTCCCCATCAAAGTAATCCAATGGCATATAAAGACAATGAGCAAAATACGTTAACGCCTATTTTTCAAAAAACCGTCGCCTTATCCCGCCTACAAAATGGTTGCGAAAAATCAGCCCAATTATCCAAATTTGAAAATTATTTTTCCCGTTACAGTATTTTGCCAATCAGTCATGTAGCGGTGTTTGTTTTAAGTAATTGATTTTATTTAAAATAATTTAGTTTTTTAAGGCTAAATTATTCAGAAATACGTTACAGATATTTATATCTTAGTATCTGGCCAGTAGGGAAAGATTCCTAAGTGTGGAATTTATTACCAGGTTTTTGTCCGAGAGACTTGTTGAAAATTTACTCCCATGATAAGGAAAACCAATGAAACCCTGTAAAATAAAAAGACAAACAGGCTGGCAAAGGGGGGGATGCCGACTGGGACAGGTCACCATGGCGATAGATTTTCTCCCATCGCCTTCAACACCATATGGGGAAGAGATCCGGCCATTTTACAGGAACCATCTTATGATCAACCACCAAATTTGAAGGCATCAATCAATGCATGATAAAAAGAATAAAGTAATACCCGGAACCTGGGTCGGTAAGGAAAAAGAACATCGGAAATCCTACCGAAGAAAAACCATTGCATCTGTTGCCTTTTTAGATCAAGGCTCAAGTGATGCGCATGGTTTAAAAAACACGGAATCCCATGCATTGGATCTCAGTCTTGACGGTGCCTTTATCCAGAACGAAAAAGTTCCCCCCCTGGGCTCACATATCAATTTAAAAATTAGTTTACCCTCGGGGAAACGCAACTCGGCAAAAATAGGCGCTCGGGTTACCCGTAGGGAAGCATCCGGCTTTGGAGTTGAATTTAATGAACTCCATTCCCGGGACCGTTCCCTGATAAGAGATTATGTCGGGTTTGCAGAAATGAATGATACAATTGTGTCTATTCAGAATACCATGAACAGTATTTTAAGCGGCAACATGCTTCCGGTTACAGACTCTGGGATCATCTGGGAGCGGTTAAATACCGCGTGTACAAAAAAAATAAATTGCCTGATTCTTACCAAAAAAAATGGAAAGCCTTTCTCCGGGAAAATTGATTTTTCCGGGCAGAATATTGTCCTGAACAGCCTGGATAAAAAAATTAATCCCAAAACAAGGGTGATATATATCATCATCGTTGACGGCCCCCTCCATGCCATTTTTGAAGGGTTGATCTTTGAACCCGGGCCCTGCCCGAAAGTTTTTTATCCGGATCGAATATATTTAAATGACCGACGGTGGAGTCAACGGGTTCCCACTGAACAGGAACAGATGTTTTTAAAGGCCTCCCATTTGGATTGCTCCCAGCTGGGATTTCCCGTGCTGGAGAAAAGTGAGGGGGGATGTTCTGTTCTCGCGCCCAAAAATTGTCTTTACACCGTGGGAATGCGTTTTCCCGGTTTTGAATTAAAGAAAGAAGACAGTTCCGATTATTTTGAAGGGGCGACCATCAGCAGAATAAAAAATATTGATGATAAACACCTGCTGCTGGGCCTTCATTATTTTGATACAACACAGAACCGTGACACATTTGATCAGGTGAATAAAAAATCTCTACACACCAATTTTTTTGATTCCGCAAAAAGATTTTCTTCCCTGGCATTTCAAAAAATTAAAGGGGTTGTGGTCAATACGAAAATTCTCGATGGGGATCGCCCCCATGTAGTCCGGTATAAAAACACCAGGGGAGAGACTGTGGCTGCATTGCTGGATGCCACGTTCGATCTTCATGCGGATCCGCCTCTCGTGGATGTTGCTGTGGTGATCTCTCCGCCATTCCCTGTCCGTAAGGAAGTCTTTGGCCTTCTTGCCCAGACCCTGGTGGATAATTTTCGGCACCAGGGGAAAAACGCCATTGTTTTGAGGTTTGACTTGACCCATTGCCTGGGAGAGAGTGAGGTGGACCCGGAGATGGTGGCCAAAGGAAGTCCATATCTAAAATGGACTTATTCAAATTTAGTTTCAGACATATCGGGGACGCTTTCTTATTTGGAAAAAAGA
>JASFYZ010000324.1:0-9323 GCA_045046665.1 Desulfobacterium sp. | reverse complement strand
TGGATAAACAGGTAAAAAATGAGTTTGATACCATGCCGGACAACTACACCTTTTCCTTGGGGGCGTTTCCCCATGGGCCCTATATGGTCATCGGAAAAGACGACAAAGGGGTGGTAAAATATCTGGGGTCTGACATTGAGAAACAGCCGGTGGATCTTCAGATGACCCTGAAAAGCATGGCCCATTTTTTCCTTTTGTTTACCTTTATGGAAAGTACGCCCACAGCCAATTCCAGGGATCGGATGTGCGTCAACGGTGATGTGCCCCCAGCATGTGCAGCCGTCAGAATCCTGGATATTGTACAGGTCTATTTATTGCCCAAGTTTATTGCCAAATTGGCCATTAAACGCTACCCCCGGTGGTCATTGAAACGCCATACCCTGGACCGGGCATTGGTTTTAATCAGAACCATTATTGGATTTTAAAACAGGAGAGATGGGTATGGAACCAACAGAATTCACCTTTTTATGTCGTACAAAAACCAGCTTTGGAAAGAGTGCGCTGGACCACCTGCCCTTTGACCTGTCCAGCATGGGGGCACATAAACCTTTTGTTCTGCAAGACAACCAGGCGGCAGAATCACACTGCACCCGTCCCCTGATCCAGGCGTTTAAGGAATCTGAAATGACCCTTGGCATATATCCGGCCCTGGACCGGGAGCGTTCTGTTGATATGGAAACACTGAAAAACTGTTATCAACTCTTCACAGACAGAGGATTTGACAGCATCATTGCCCTGGGCGGCAAGCAAGTGGTTAACCTGGCCAAGATTCTGAATATGGCAGTGTCCTGGGGACCGGAGGCACTTGAAACATCCCATGAACACACGGTAGTCGCCCCTCCCTTAATGCCCTTTGCCTATGTTCCCACCACTGTTGGAGCCGGCCGGGAAACGGATTGTACCGCAATCTTTAATGGTAAACGTTTTAATTTACCCGGCCTTCCACCGGATATCGCACTGATCGATCAAAGCATGATGGCCCGGGACACACTCAATAATATCGCGAATGCCGCCTTGACCTCTCTTGCAGTCTCCTGCGAAACCCTTGCCCTGTCAAAAAACCCACCAGCCAGGGCCTATGCCGCCACCGCCGTTGGGCTGGTCATGACCCATCTTTTTGCATTGATCCATAAAGACACCTATTCAGACACAGCCATTTTTCCCAATGATAAAGAAGATCGATATCATTTATCATGCCTGGTACATGCCTCTGCCATTACCGGCTACCTTATAGCCAATGTTCACCCATTGATTGGATTTAAAATGGGAAGTGCCCTGCCCAAGTCCTGTTTTGCCTTTCCGGGTAAGGCAATGCTCGTTGTGCTGCCTGCTGTGCTGGAGATTTTTTCCAACACAGAGTCAGATATGGACCTTCTTTTACTGAACCTTTTGGGCCAGGATGAATTTTGCACCATTCCATCCAGCCAACACGGTGTCACCGCCATTCAGACCCTTCGAAATATTCTCAATACACTGTACGGATTAAGCAAGGGAGCCATCCCCAGAACCTTGGAGGATGCCGGTATGAATTCGGAAAAAATGGATACTTATTTCAAGGCAGTCTGCCAGCAGGAAATTAATGTTGACCCGGATAAAATCAAAGCGATTCTGACCCATTCCTTTGATGGCCACCCCATGGCCCAGGGATAAAGGAGAATATCATGTATATACCGGATTATTATGAATTTTGTTGTCGTGTGAATATCGTGGCTGGGCATGATGCTTTGGAAAAAATCCCCAGGCTTTTATCTGCTATGGCAGCCAACAACCCCATGATTTTAACTGACAAGGGCGTCAAAGCTGCCGGTCTTGTGAACATTTTGGTTCAGGCGGTGGAAAAGGGGCTTACCATCAAATGCATTGAAGACGATGTACCGCCGGATTCAGATGTGAACGTGGTGCACCGGCTGGCCGGAATTTACAATAAAACCGACTGTGACAGCATTATTGCCCTGGGTGGCGGCTCGGTAATGGATACGGCAAAGGGGATCAATATCCTTGTTTCTGAAAAGGCAGATGATCTCATGCAGTTCACCGGTGCAGGGGCACTAAAACGGAAGCTGAAACCATTGATCGCTGTGCCGACAACCGCTGGAACGGGTTCTGAAGTAACCCTAATTGCTGTGATTGCCGATCATGAAAAGAACCGAAAAATGGCATTCGCATCTTATTTTCTGCTTCCCGATGCCGCCGTTATTGATCCAAGAATGACCTTGACCCTGCCCCCCCATATCACAGCGGCAACCGGCATGGATGCCCTGGCCCATTCCGTGGAAGCCTGTACCATGCTCAGTAAAAATCCATTAAGCGATGCCCATGCCAAAGAAGCCATTCGCTTGATAAAAACCCATCTGCTTGATGTCATTGCAAACCCTTCGAACAAAGAGGGACGTCTGGCCCTTGCCACAGCAGCTACCCTTGCCGGAGTGGCTTTTTCCAATTCCATGGTGGGTATGGTTCACGCCCTGGGACATTCATTTGGTTCTGTGTGTCATATCCCCCACGGCAGCTGCATGGCCATCCTGTTGCCCTACGGCCTTGAGTATAATTTTCATAAAATTGAAGACCGGATGGGTGAGCTTTTGTTTGTTCTGGCAGGCCCGGAAACGTACATAAAAACACCTGAAAAACAAAGGGCCTTAAAAACCATTGCCTGGATCCGCCAGTTCAACCAGGATCTTTGCACCGCCACCAACGGAATGCATGCCACCTGTTTTAAAGATATTAAAGATAAAGATCAAAACAGAAGGGTCCCGGAGGAAATGCTGCCTGACATTGCATTAACGGCCCTGGGAGATGGAGCGGCCTTTTACAACCCGGAGGAGACCGATTACGACGACTGGTTCATGGTGGCCAAAGCGGCATGGGAAGGGGTTCCCCTGGACAAAACTAAAATAAAAATGGGTTAAGGAGATGCGATGAAATCGATGCGAAAAGGATATATGGGTAAAATAATGATGGTGGATCTTTCCGCTGGAACCATTGACATCGAACCTGTTTCCCACACCGTGTACGAATCTTTTTTATCCGGCATGGGACTTGCCGCCCACCTGTTGTACCATGGCATTCCCGCTGGTGCAGATCCCCTTGGCCCGGACAATATGTTGGGGTTTGTTTCAGGACTTCTCACCGGAACCGGTTCTCTTTTCACCGGCCGATGGATGGTTACAGGCAAATCGCCCTTAACCCGGGGTTGGGGAGAAGCCAATTGCGGCGGAACCTTTTCTCCGGCCATTAAACGATGCGGGGTGGATGGTATTTTTTTTAAAGGCATCAGCCCCCAGCCCGTTTATCTGTACGTGGATGATACCACGGCAGAGCTCAGGGATGCCGGGGAGCTGTGGGGAACAGATGCCGTGGAAACGGAAACCCGCTTGATTGAACAAAGCGGCAAAAGAAATACACGGGTTGCCTGCATAGGTCAGGCTGGTGAAAAATGTTCATTGATTTCCGGCGTATCCACCGACAAGGGCCGCATGGCGGCACGGTCCGGCCTGGGTGCGGTCATGGGATCAAAAAAGCTCAAAGCCCTGGTGCTGGCCGGTACCCAACGCATCGTTCCTTATAACCCCAATGAAATAAAGAGATTGAGTCAAATTTGCAATAAATGGGTTCAATTTCAACCGCCTTTTTTACCGGGAATTTTAACGGCCCCATTGGGGGCGCTCATGCGGATCATGCCATGGGTGTTCACTCTGGATGGATTCCTGTATAAAATAATGCTGCGAAAATGGGGTACGGTGTCCATGAACCAGGCCAGTGTTGAAATGGGGGACTCTCCCATTAAAAACTGGAAAGGTTCCAGTGCGGACTGGGGGTTTTTTAAAAGCAAAAGTTCCAACCCCGACGTATTTACTAAAAAAGAAAACGTAAAATTTCATTGTTATTCATGCCCATTGGGCTGTGGCGGCATCTGCGAAATAAAGGGTAAATTTAAAGAAACCCATAAACCAGAATATGAGACCGTGCTCTCGTTGGGCGGTTTTGTAATGAACCAGGACATGGATACTGTTTTTGATCTAAATGAACGGTTGAACCGGGCTGGAATGGACACGATTTCAGCCGGTCATGCCGTGGCCTTTGCCCTTGAGTGCTTTGAAAAGGGTATTATCACCACCAAAGATACCGATGGTGTGGCGCTTAAATGGGGAGACCCTGATGCCATTAGCTATTTAATTGAAAAGATGATCAGCCGCCAGGGCATAGGCGATATTTTAGCAGACGGCGTAAAACTGGCAGCGGAACGCATGGGAAATGGCGCGGAAAAAATCGCCATGCATGCCGGTGGACAGGAACCAGCCATGCACGATTCAAGAAATGACCCGGGCTTTGCCCTTCATTACAGTGTCGAACCGGCACCGGGACGGCACACCAATGGGGGCTGGCTCTATTATGAAATGTTCCAGCTATGGAAAACGGTTAAACGGGCACCCAGAATCGGTTTAATGTACATGAAAAGCAGCAAGTACAAAAAAAATATCAACCATGCCCGTAAAAGCAAGGTAATTTCCGAATATATGAATGTGATCAATGGGGCCGGTGCCTGTCAGTTTGGCGCATTCTTAGGTGCCAAAAGAATCCGGATATTTGACTGGCTCAACGCGGCCACGGGCTGGCAGTTAACACCGGACCAATATCTGGATGTGGGGGGAAATATCCAGAACCTGAAACAGGCCTTTAATATCAAGCATGGTATTCTTCCCAAGGAGAATAAAATCAGTGACCGACTTCTGGGGATTCCTGTGCAGACAAAAGGGGCCAATAAAGGCTGTCAAGTGGATGTTGATGGATTGATGAAAGATTATTGGGAATTGTTTGGGTGGGATAAAGAGACAGGTTTTCCTTCCAAAGAGGCCATTGATAAAGTCGCTTCCATTTCATAGGGACTGAAAAGCCATGAATGCAACTTTCAGGTAAGAACCAAAAGGGAAAAAATAATGGCATATACAATTATCCCCGAATGTATTGGCTGTCAGGCGTGCAGTAAAATTTGTCCGTCCACTGCCATCATCGGTGAGAAAAAAGAAATGCATATCATTAATTCGGATATCTGCATTGAATGCGGTGCCTGCGGAAGGGTCTGCCCAGTGGGAGCAATAAAAAATAATTTTGGCGTAACTGCCCTTCGGATCAAAAGAAAGGATTGGGAACAGCCTGTCATTGATATGGATACCTGCATGTCCTGCGGTATCTGCATTGACACCTGTCCGGCTGGAGCACTGGAAAACGCATTACAGCAAAAAAACAATCCCCATGCGTTCCCAATATTGACGGATGTCTCCATTTGCATGGGATGCGGGTTCTGCGCCACCGATTGTCCGGTGTCTGCCATCACCATGACGGCCAGGGAAAACATGACGGTTAGGGAAGAACAAAACACCGCACCACAGGAGGCCTGATGGCAAAAACAGCAAAGGGGTCTGGCCTGGATAACCGCCAGAAAATTATGGATGCGGCCATTAATATTATTGGAGAGCAAGGTGTGGATAAGATCACTCTTGCCCAGATTGCAAAGGCCTCCGGACTGAGTAAGGGCACCCTGTATTATTACTATGCCAGTAAAAATGACCTGATTTTTGATATTGCAGATTTTCACATGGAGCGGATTTCCACTGAACTGTTTGCCATGATTGAAAATGAGGCATCTCCTTCCTGGGAAAGTCTGCTCACTGCATTTTTTGAAATCCTGCTCACCTCTGAAGCCAGAAGTCGCCTTCATCTGTATCTGATACGGGAAGCCGTGTCCGGCAATACCTCTTTAAAGGAAAGATTTCAAAAAACATATGCCCAATGGTTTTCCATGGTTGACCAGGCCCATTCCCACATGCCGGGGTCTCACATAGATGTGTCGGAAAAATCCAAATTCATTGTGGCAGTGGTGGATGGATTCATCCTCCAGGTTTTGCTGGAAACAGATAAAACTTCGATTGAAACAATTGTCAACCTAATACTCAAGGTAATATGATGTCAACAATTCCTGAAAAATAGGGGCCAGATCACTATTTCCACCATGTAAAAATCATGGTCTGCCCCTAATTTTACGGCTCATCCATGGTGGGTGGCCGATGTTATGGCTACATTTGGGCCTTATGAATCCTGACTCCTGCCTATCCCAGAATCATTTTCAGATCGTTTTCCGGGGTTGAAATTGGCTTCAGGTTATAATTTTTAACCAGGACATTCAGGATATTGGGTGTAACAAAGGCTGGCAGGGTCGGTCCCAGGTGAATATCCCTGATTCCCAGTGCCAGGAGCGTATAAAGTATAGCAACCGCTTTCTGCTCATACCACGAAATAATAAAAGAAAGGGGAAGGCCGTTCACGTCAGTGTCAAATGCTTTGGCAAGGGCCAGGGCAATCTGGATGGCCGAATAGGTGTCATTGCACTGTCCGACATCGAGCAGCCTTGGAATGCCTGCGATTTCGCCCAGTTCATGTCTGTAAAATTTGAATTTTCCACAGGCCAGAGTCATCACGATACTCTCTTTGGGGACTTGCTCAACAAATTTTGTGTAATAGTTCCGGGATTTCTTAACCCCATCGCACCCCCCCACCAGAAAGAAGTGTTTGATGGCACCCTCTTTGACACCTGCCACTATTTTATCGGCAATATCGATCACCGCCTTTCTGCCGAAGCCGACCAGAATTTTCTGGTCTTCCACATCTTCTGAAAAGCCGGGAAGCTCCAGGGCCTTCTGAATGAGGGGATCCAGGTTCTTGTTGCTGAGGTGAGCCACACCGGGCCACCCCACCGAACCGGTGGTAAAAATATTCTTTTTATACGATCTGACGGGTTTCTGTAGACAGTTGGAAGTCATGAGAATGGAGCCGGGGAATGTGTCAAATTCCCGTTTCTGGCTGTGCCAGGCACTTCCGAAATTTCCATACAGGTGGGGATATTTCTGCTTCAGCCCGGGATATCCGTGGCCTGGCAGCATTTCGCCATGAGTGTACACATAAATCCCTTTCCCTGCACTTGCCTTGAGAACCATCGCAAGATCCATCATGTCATGGCCTGAAACGAGAATGGCTTTTCCCTTTTTGACGCCCAGGGGAACCGCGGTGGGCACGGGATGACCATAAAATTTGGTGTTACCGGCATCCAGCAGTTCCATGGCCCGCAGGTTCCACTGACCGCATTCCAGAACCAGTCCCAAAAGGGCGTCCATCCCTAAAGAGTCATCGGTAAGGGCGGCCAAGCCCCTGTGCACAAACTCGTAGTTTTTGGGATCCTCCTCACCAAGATCTCCGGCGTGGTCCGTGTAAGCGCCCACCCCTTTCAACCCGTAAAGCAGCATGTGCTGGAGTGATCGGATATCCGGGTCTGCATCTGGATCGGACATGAGGCCATATTGTTTCCCCTGCTGGACAAGCCCTTCGATGCTCTGTCTGGGTTTGATGGTCATGGAATCGTGGGATAGGTCAATCTTTCCGCTGGCGGCCTTAACCTTGACGATAAGGGTGTCCCTAAAATCCACTGATTCATGGATAAGGTCATCAAAACGGTAGGGATCAAAATCAACATTTGTCAGGGTTGAAAAAAGGGCCATGCAGGTAAATCGGTTGACTTCATTGTCATCAATCCCCACTTTTCTGCCGGCCTGAGCGGAAAGAGCGAGCCCCTTCAAGGTGTGGATAAGCAGATCCTGAAGCGTTGCCACTTCCGCTGTCTTACCACACATGCCAACCTTGGTGCATCCCTTGCCTCCCATGGTCTGTTCACACTGATAGCAAAACATCTTATGTGCTTTCTTTGATTTTTCCGCTGCAACTTCTGTTGAACTTAAAATTGCGGGAAGAATCGCTGACGCAGCAATTCCCATGGAGCTTTTTTTGATAAAACTTCTTCTCGAGACTTTTTTGTCTGCCATGATTTATCCTCCTGAAAAAGATTTACCCGGTTTCGCTGAAATATCGCCCAGCAAACCGAGTTATACGATTATTATTCTCCCTTTCCTGTGCCCTGCACTTTCACAAGACCGTATAAGTGATGACGGAGTAAAACTCCGTGTGACGTTACAATTTTTTAAGCGAAGATCAAACTCTAACCCAGCGGGCCCTGAAAAATCTTACTCCCCGACGGTCTCGAATTTTTCGGGTGGCGCACCGCATATCGGGCATTTTTTGGGGACCTTCTTATCGGTGACATACCCGCAGACCTGACAGACATGGTAGGCCTTCACGACGTTCTTGATCAGGTTGTAGATGGCCCGTTCATAAAGCTTGGCATGGTAGGACTCTGCGTCGCGGGCATGACTGAAAACCAATGCGGCCATTGCCTCGCCCTCGTCCTCGGCATCTTTGATAAATGCAGGGTAAGTGTTCTCGCTGATACTTTTTTCCCTCTGAAATGATTTTTCGAGGTTCGTTTCCGTATCTTTCACCAAAAGGTCTTTAACCAGGTTCAACTGCCGGATCGCATGCACCCTTTCCGCATCGGCAATGGCCCTGAACAATAATGCAATTTGAGGTTCTTGCTCTTCATCCGCTTTCTCGGCATACGCCAGCAGCCGAAAATAGGCCTTGGCTTCACCTACAAATGCAGTATGAACATTCTGCTTTGTCTTTTCCTGCATGGTCGCCCCCATTCCTTTGAATACGTTCGATTCGAGTAGATGGTCAACAGCTTCTCCCTATTTTGCGGCAATTCACTCAACTGTGCCGTCACCGATATGGACCTTAACTGCGTGTTCTATAACCGTAACCCAGTTTGTTCCAATCGGCGGTTTCAGGCTGTCTGAGACCCTTGGTGTCAGTTGCGCGTGCCATAATGGTATGATCCCCCTCTTTGGCCTCCCAAATAATTTCCCAGTGCCGCCAGGCGTATGGCAACTCGGGACCGACAAACCTGGCAGGCTGCCAGGTTTCCCCGTTATCGATAGATACTTCCAATTTTTCGATTCCAACTAATCGGACGCCTCCCCATACCGCATTGTCGACACCACCGACTGTCCAGGGGTTACCGGATGCTTTCTTACTGAGCAATGACCGACTGTTTCCAAAACATTCCAGGGTATTGGCCATTTCCACCTTTGGCAAACACTTTATGTCTTCGAAGCATAAAGACAGTTCATTGACGACACGCCCGTCAACACAAAGCCGCCAGTCAACAATTCAATATTTTTTATGAAAATCAACTGACAATACGACTATTCGAAATAGATCTAAAAACAAGGCCTTAACTTTATCAAACATTAATTATTGTTGCAACATTTTATATTATTGTTATCCATGTATATGCGCATCCTTACCCTATGGCCTTTAGGCCGTAAAGCCCAATGCTTTAGCTTTGGGATATAAGTTTTGCTTTAGCAGTTTTTCTT
>JASFYZ010000323.1:0-11867 GCA_045046665.1 Desulfobacterium sp. | reverse complement strand
TTTTTGTCAATAAAAAAATATTACCTTTGAGGTGCTGTTTAGAGCTTGATAATTTTTAAACTGGCTCTTAGAAAAAGTTGGGGTGTTCTAAAAAATAATGTGAAACTGGTGCAAAGATTTCAAGAAAAACGAATAAAGGTCCTTAAAATAAGTATGGCCAACCAAAGGCTTTCATATGTCAATATAAAAAAAGTATTTTTTGAGCTTGACATTCCCATTTTTACTTTGTATTTTGCTTAACAGTTTCATTAGGTGCTATTGCTCAATAGGGAATTCCGTGAAAATCGGAAACGGGCCCGCCGCTGTAATCGAGGACGAACGCTGCAATAAATGTCACTGGATTTAATATCTGGGAAGACGCAGTCAGTAGAATGATCCGAAAGTCAGAAAACCTGCCTGGTGAACAGAAACAATTTATCGTTACGGGAATTGATTATATTAACGTCCCCACAGATTACCGTAGGATATAGCGTGTTTGGCTTATGCTACGGGTGGTACGTGCCATCAACCATGTCTGTAACATTATTGTTTCAGGGCGCATTGCATGGGAATGCAGTCTGCCCATAGATCCCATGGATAAAAAAGGGAAATCCACGGATGGCTAAGTCAAATTCGTGGATTTTTTGTATTTGTGGGGTTTTGATATGGAATGCCGAAAAAAATATATTAATAGTCGTTTTTCGCTTGGGTGTCCCATGGCAGGTTGCCGTGACAGTCAAGTGAGATTCCCATGCTTTCTCCCACCTTCCCGACCCATGCATGCTTCCCAGACTATTTCAGCACATCACATCCCTGAATCCAATATAAAAATCCATCAATATTTGGCATCCTTCATTTTCCAATTTACACGTATTGGAGCAAAAATCCCATTTTTCACGAATTATTTCCAAAAGACTGTAAAGTATTTTTGGGATCACATGAAGGATGTCCAATATATTACCCAAATTATCAAACATACGATTCCTGGAAGGCTCCGGGACCGCGTTGCGGGCGCGTTTTTTAGATATTGTAATAATGTGGCTCCTTTCCCAAAAATGATTGCATCCATAGGATTCGGCGGTGCAACAGGCTTGAGAAGGGACTTGATTATGGTTAAGATATCCCGGAGCCTTTCTGGAAATCTCACGAAACTGAAGACCTTTTTTCAGTGGGGATTTCCTCAAAAAACAAACTGTGCTCATATAAAAGACCATGTGTCTCTCCCGCCTGTAAGTTGTAAGTATCTCCCTCCCCCATCGTCTGGGAAAAAAACGCTTCCAGAGCAGCCTGTTTCCTTTTTAACCCATTTTAAGAAAAGGTGTCCTCCAATAACGCATTGGAAGGGACGAAACAGGCAAAAAAATGCGTTTAAATCAGGCAGTGATTTTTTTTCCAGACGCTTACCCTCTCCCAATTGGGTGACAACAGGACGAGTCGGATTTAGTGACATGGATCTGGCTTTACCCCTGATATCACATAAAACGGCGAAGAACGGAATACCGGCTGTTCGGACCATAGCTTTTGACAAGATCATGTGGAACTTCTCTGAAGTTTCCCAAGATTTTATCGGGAGTGCCGTTGTTTTCTCCTTTAAGTAGCTGATGACTGTGTGTATGGGGCATTGAAACCTGGTTTCAATGCCCCCATCAGCGTTTTTCCTCTCCCCAGAAAAAATCTGCGACCAAATGTTGATACGGGCGCAGGGAAACCGTTTAAATCCCCATGAGTCCTTCTCAGTAAAATAGGCTATCCACTTCCACTTAAGGCGGGACAGGCTTTAAAATAAAGCATCTTAGCCGCCTGACATTTAGGGATTCAAAGTTAATTTTCCATATAAAATATCCCGGCTTAAGTGGGTAGTCGTAAAACACCATTCAGCAGGACAGAATGCCTCTGGCAGTGTGTTCAAGGTGAATGATATCACACCCGGTTCCAAAATTCCTTGCAGGAATGATGTACCATGGGTATAAAGGATTATTCTGTTCTAAGGTAAAAGTGTTTCTTTAAGTTAGAATATCACCTTAAAGGTTTATATGAAACTGGACAGAAAAAACAAGGTTAATAAAAACAATAGTTTTGAACAGGAAAAGACACATGAAGCAATTTTCATTAAAACAAATACTCTTTTTCAGCCTCTGCCTTTTATTGGTGGGAGCGGTCCCTGGATTCAGCGCCCAAACCGCTGAAAAGGTAAAAAAGAAAGTGGACACTTCCATTGCCACCCGGCAGAAAACCCAGAAGCAGCAGGACAAGTGGGAGCAGGAAAAATCGGGGCTGGTGGGGGAGTATGAACAGTTAAATCAACAACAGGAACTTCTGGTGGCAGCCAATGCCGCATTAAAAACAGAAACCCATGCCCACCAAATTGTTTTAGAGGGGCTGGTGGCCCAGAAAGAGGCTAATCTAAATATTCAAAGGGAAATGTTGCCCTTTCTCAAGGAGGTGCACACCTCCCTTGAAGAGATGCTGGCCAATGATGCCCCGTTCCTCCAGGAAGAGCGAAAAAACCGTCTTCACAAACTAAGCCTTTTCATGGATGATGTTGAAATTTCCATTGCCGAAAAGTACAGAAAGGTCATGGAAGCGCTTTTTGTGGAAGCTGAATATGGGAACACCATTGAAGTCACCCAAGACAAAATCAGCCTTTCCGGCAGTGAGGTACTGGCCGATGTCTTTCGTCTGGGCCGAATTTCGTTGTTTGCCCTGACCCTGGACCATCAGTCGGCTGGGGTTTTCAATGTGGCGGAAAACAGGTGGACCCCCCTTGAAAAGGAACATCTCCAGTCGGTGGTTGCCGCCGTGGAGATGGGTAAAAAACGACGTACCGTGGAAGTCATTTCCCTGCCCATCGGGCAATTGGCTAACTAACCCTATTTTTCTGAGGAATTTGTAAATGAAATACCCGCACATTATTCACAAAGGCATGGTGCTACTGATTGCCCTTGTGATCTGCTGCACCTGTACCCTGGCAGCGGCCCAGGATATGAGGCAGACCCATGTGACACTTGCCCAGCAGAAAAAAGCAATGCAGGAAAAAGCAGCCCTGGAGTTAAAGGATGCACGCCGGGAGGCATTAACCCAGGAAGAGGATATTAAACAGGACCGCACCGCACTGACAGCGGCCATTAAAGCCATCAAGGCAAAAAATAAGATACTGGAAAAGGAAAATACCGATCTCCAGACCAGTATTGATCAGACCCAAGCAGAGGCAGTCAAGGTCAGAGAATTATTATCTGAAACCCAGGCCGTGAATCGGGAATTATCCGGATTTATCCGCAGCAATGCCAAGGATCTTGAAAGCATGCTCATCCAGAGCCTTCAGAGCGCTCTTGATCCTGAACGTCATGAATTTCTTGCCCCCTTGATCAACCAGGAAAAATTTCCCTCCATGGAAGATATCCGTAGCATGGTGTCTCTTTTGTTTGCTGAAATTCAATCTTCAGGTGAGGTGAAATTAACCCGGGGGAGCATTGTGGATCGCCATGGTAAGGAACGCATGGCAGATCTTTTAATCATCGGCAATTTCACGGGCATGTACACCCTGGACGATGAAACCGGTTTTCTGCTCTACTCGGATCAGAGCCAGCGTTTCTTTGCCCTGTCAAAACTGCCTCCCACCCGGATGAGCAACAATATCAAGGCCTACATGAACAAAGAGAGTGGAGATGTGGTTATGGATATCTCCAAGGGCGGTGCGTTGCGCCAGCTCACCCACCAGCTGAGCCTGTGGGAACAGATTCCCAAGGGGGGCCCCATTGTGTGGCCCATTGTGGGCATCCTGGTGCTGGCGGGTCTGATTTTGCTGGAGCGTCTCTTTTTTCTATTTAGAAAACGGATGAATAGCGATGCGTTTATGCTTAAAATCCAAAAGCTTGTCAGTGAAAATCGCTGGGAAGAGTGCCGTGTTTTACTGGAATCCAAACGGAAAAAGTTGATCCCCAAGGTGCTGTTGACCGCCTTGGAGTTCAAGGATCAGGAACGGGTGGACATGGAAAATGCCTTGCAGGAAGCTATCTTGGGTGAAATTCCCCACATTGAACGATTTTTATCCACTCTGGGGATGCTGGCGGCCATTGCACCCCTTCTGGGACTGTTGGGAACCGTCACCGGCATGATCAATACATTTCATGTGATCACCTATTATGGGACCAGCGATCCTCGCATGATGTCCGGCGGTATTTCCGAAGCCCTTGTCACCACCATGTTAGGCCTTAGCGTTGCCATACCCATCATGCTTTTCCATACCCTTTTAAACCGCCGGGTGGAGATACAGATCAGCAAAGTGGAAGAAAAGGCCGTCTCCTTTGTCAATATGGTCTTTAAAAATCGCAACACCTGCAGGGGATAAGATCCATGGATGAATTTTTCTTTCACATGGAGAGCTATATACGATCCGGCGGGGTGGTGATGTTTCCCATTCTGGGGGTCTCCTTTATCATGTGGATGCTCATTATCAACAGGGTCTATGTGATGCGAAAGCTGTTCATAAAAAATATTCCCCGCATTGAGGCAGGCGAACTGGTTAAAGAAAACCGCATGCCCCATAAGAAATACCAGGGTGCCAACTCCCTTTTGGTGAGGGAATTTTTATCAGGCAGAACCGGTGACCGGGAGCTGGATGGGTATATAATGGATGAGACCGTGCTCCGGCTTATCATTGAGATGGATCGATATCTGGCAGTCATTGCCGTGCTTTCCGGCGTGGCCCCCCTTTTGGGGCTCTTGGGTACGGTGGTGGGTATGATGGCCACCTTTGACGTCATCACGGTGTTTGGCACCGGCAATGCCAAGGCCATGGCCGGGGGGATTTCCGTGGCATTGATCACCACCCAGACAGGGCTTCTGGTCTCTATCCCCGGGATTTACATGAGCGGCTTTCTCAACCGGCGGGCCGATAACCTGAAACATCGCATCTCAGCCACGGGAATGTACCTGAGAAGATTTTTATAAGGAAATAACTTATGTTAAACATATCAGCGGCCCGGCGGGGCAGAAAGGGCAACCTTGAACTCAACATGGCCCCCCTCATCGACATGGTGTTCATTTTATTGATTTTCTTTCTGGTGACCACCAGCTTTGTAAAAGAGACCGGCGTGGACATTTCACGTCCGGCAGCCAGCACCGCCGTGAGTAAAACAGGCACCACCATCCTCATTGGCGTTACCAGGGACAACACCATACACATGGACAAGCGGGAAATTGATCCCCGGGCCGTGCGGGCCAATGTGGAGCGAGCTTTGGCGGAAAACCCCGAAGCCAGTGTGGTGATTGTGGCGGATAAGGAGAGCCTTACCGGCCTTGTGATCAATGTGATGGACAACTGCAAGCTGGCCGGTGCCGAAAATGTGGCCCTGGCCGCCAGCCTGCCCCAGGGACAATAGGCGACGAGATGAACGCAACCCATTTTATTGACACATCCGCCACAGCAGACCCGAAAAATGCTGCCGGAAGAAAGGCGGGGAGATCCTTAGGGGGCTCACTTGTGGGGTGGGGCTTTGCCATTGCACTGTCCGCCCTTTTAAATATCACCTTGTTTGGACTCATGCCCGGGCTCATTCATATGATTCCCCAGGATCAGGACAAACTTGAGGATATCAAGGCCATCCAGGTGATTCGCATAAAACGCCAGGAGACCCCGCCCCGGAAAAAAGAACTTAAGAAACCCAAGCCCAAACAGGAACCCAAACGTCTGAAAACCACCACCCCCACCAAGATGGTGCAACAGAAAAAACTGCAACTTAAGCCCCGGTTGCCGTTCCAGCTCAACCCCAAATTGCCAGCCACCTCCACCAGCCTCACCATGCCGTCCATGGAACATTTTTCCATGGACGTTCCCACCCTGAAGGGACTCTATGAAATGGGAGAGCTGGACAGCCCCCTGACCCCCCTTGCTAAAATTCCTCCTATCTATCCCATGCGGGCCATGCGCCGGGGCATTGAAGGGTGGGTGAAGGTAAGGTTTCTGGTCAACATCCAGGGCAGGGTGGAACAGCTAAAAATCATCGAGTCTGATCCGGAAAGTGTATTTGATAAAAGTGTCATCAACTGCGTCTCCCAATGGAAGTTCAAGTCCGGCACCGTGGAAGGGGTTCCTGTGAACACCATGGCTGAAACCACCATTCGATTTGAGCTGGAGAAATGATGATACACCCAAAAGACCAATGGGCCGCAGTGGCGGGCTTGTTTATTTTCTTGTTAACCATGGTGTTTGTTCCCATGGGTGCCGGTGCTGGCGAACAGCTTCCCCTGGGGGCTGGCATGTGCATCAACAAGGTGGAATCCCTGATCCAGAAGGAAAAACTACAGGAAGCCGTCACCGTTCTTGAGGATTTCAAAGCCAGGCAAAAAGGTGTGGATACTAAGACTGCTGCAAAAAAGGGGTATACCCACTATTATATTGATTTTTTACTTGGCAACACCTGCCTGATGTGTTCCGAAGCAGACACTGACAAACGCACTGCATGGCTTAAACGGGCGGCCCGGGCCTATGAACAGGCTGTAGAAAAAAAGCCAGATTTGGCACCTGCCTGGCTTAACCTTGCCAAATGTCGTTACGATCTGGATCAAATGAACAAAGCGGCCTTTGCCTTTGTAAGGGGCTATGAAGAAAGCCCCAAGAAAAATGCCAATCACCTTTACTATGGGGCCATTTGCTATTTTCAGTCAAATGATCATGCCAGGGCTTTAAAGACGTTTAATCTGCTTATTAAAAATCATCCAAAGGCATTTTCCCTGGCGTGGCGGGAAAACTATGTGAGCATTCTGTTTGCCATGGATAAAAATAAAACTGCCCTTCCCCATGTGAAAATTCTGGCCAAAAAGTTCACCGGTGAGAAGAAGAAAAAATGGCAGGAGATTTTGCTCTACCAGTATCTGAATCTGAAGATGGCAAAAAAAGCGTTAACGTATGGGAAAATGCTCACCCGCACCGATCCCACGGAACCCAAATGGTGGAAAGCCGTATCCCATCTTTACCTCAACCGCAATGATATGAAAAACGGTTTGAGTCACCTGTTGATATACGCTTATCTCACCCCCCCCACCCGGGAAGAGCAGAGCCTCATGGCCGATCTTTATCTTTCCCTTGGCATTCCGGCCCAGGCATCGGTGTTTTATGAAATCATACTCAAGGAAAAAGAAGATCTCACAAAGATAAAACGCATTGTCCAGGCGTATACGGCAGCCCATGAACCGGAAAAAGCCCTTGCCTGGATTGACCGGGGACTGGCCCGGAAGTCGGACTTTGGCCTTTTAAAGCAAAAAGCGGCTTTTCTGTATGAGATGGAGCGATATGACAAGGCTGCTTCGGTGTACGAACAATTAATCAAGCGGACCAAAAAACCAGGAAAATACCTCTTGCTTCTGGGATATTGCGCCTGGAACCTGGAGCAGATAGATCGGGCAAAGAATGCCTTTGGACAAGCCAGCAAATTTGGCAAACAAAAAAAATCCGCTTTGCTGGCCATTGCGCAATTATCAAGAATATCTCAATAACATACATAACACCTGATAAAAACATCAGCCTCCAATAGCACAAACCTAATCCCATTGCCCCCCCAATTATGATGACTGGGCAATTTGATGATCAACCCCAAACAACGGCAACTGGCAACCGATAATGGAGAGGCAGAGCAATGAAAAATAGATGCATATGGTGTGGAGAAGATCCCTTATATATAGCTTATCATGATGATGAATGGGGTGTACCCATTCATGATGACCGGCTTCTGTTTGAATTCCTGATTTTGGAAGGCGCTCAGGCAGGACTGAGTTGGCTGACCATCTTAAAAAAACGAGAGAATTACAGAAAGGCGTTTCACTCATTTGATTGCGAGATAGTTGCCAACTATTCGAAAAATGATGTAGACCGTCTTTTAGCTGATTCAGGCATTGTGCGCAATGCTCTCAAGATCAAGTCGGCCATCAAGAACGCGCGGGCCGTTATTCAGATCCAGGAGGAATTCGGTTCATTGGATTCATATCTATGGCACTATGTTGACGGCATCCCTATACAAAACGATTGGAAAGCCATGGCTGAACTTCCGGCGAAAACAGACATTTCCGAGAAGATGAGTAAGGATTTAAAGAAGCGTGGATTTAACTTTGTGGGACCAACGATCTGCTACGCATTTATGCAAGCCGTCGGCATGGTAAACGATCATACAATGGATTGTTTTCGGCACAAAAAAAATCAACCTCATATTGCCAAATCCAACAAAACATGAGAGTTTAGGAAACCGTTTTACCAAGGAGACCGCCACCGACGTCCTCCCCAAAAGGCGGTATACTATTGTCCAAGGCCAAACCTGCTGAGGGCTATAAACTGAATTCAATTGTATAACTAATCGGAGTTCTCTTATCTATGTACGGAAACAAACCGGCAAAATCCACCAACATTCTGATCCTGGGCCTTGGCGGCGTAGGATATTATTTAACAAAACGCCTGGTGCACGAAGGATACGCTATCACCGCCATAGAACCTGACGGCGACCTGGTTCGCCATGCTGATGGCAATATCGACGCCCGGCTGATCCAGGGCAGTGCCATGGACATAGAATGCTGGAAAGAGGCCGATGCCGCAAAGATGGACTATCTTATTGCGGTGACCAACAACGATGCGGTCAATATGTTGAGCTGCCTTGTGGGGGATCGTTTTGGGATTCCCAAAAAAATAGCAAGGGTGCGCGCAACAGGATTTGCCAACAAGGACTCCATCCTCAATGCGGAAGATCTGAAAATCGATATGATCATTCATCCCGAGGAGCTGGCCGCCCAGGAGATCTTCCGACGTATCAACCTGAGGGCCGGAAATGACATCATTGCTGTGGCCAAAGGGGAGATTCAGGCCATGGCCACCCGCATCCATGAAGAATCTCCCCTGGCCCACAGAACACTGAAGGATATCTCCCAGGAGTATAATGAGTTCCCCTTTCGAATTGTGGCCATTGCCAGGGGAATCTCCACCTTGATTCCCGGTGGCGACGACGAACTCTTACCCCATGATCAGGCATTTTTCATGGCAAACACTGAAAACCTCGATCAGTTGATGAAATTGACCGGATTGGAGGAACAAGAAAGGCACCGGGTAATGATCATCGGCGGCGGACTTGTGGGCTCTCGCCTGGCTGACCTTCTGGGGAAAACCGTAGAAGTACGACTTCTGGAAAAAAATGAAGCCGTGGCCCAGGAGCTGTCATTTTCCCTTAAGAATACAGAAATACTTCATGGTGACGGCTCTGATTCCGATGTGTTACTCTCCGCCGGACTGATGGATATGGATACCTTCATCACCACCACTGGTGAAAATGAAACCAATATCATGAGCTGTGTGCTGGCAAAGCATCTCATGACATCCAAATCTCGTAAAAACAACACCAAACGAAAGAAACAACCCAACGCTAAAAACACCTGCATTGCCTTGGTCAATAAGCAAGACTATGTGGTGCTGGCGGCTACCATGGGCACCGATCTGGCGCTGAACAAAAAAATAATGGCCAGTAGTGAAATTCTGAAGTTCATCCGAAGGGGGGAGCTGCTCTCCGTGGCCCATCTCCATGGATTCGACGCCGAGATGGTGGAAATCGTTGCCGCACCCAAGTCTCCCATCACCCGTAAGCCGCTTTCCAAAATGGGAGCCTCCTACGACGGAAACATCCTCATCGGCGGCATTTACAGGGACGGCGTATGGCAGGTGGCTGTAGGGGATACCCACATTCGGCAAAACGAGCGTGCCATCGTTGTCTGTATGTCTCAACATTTAAAGGATGTGCAGACGCTCTTTTTAGCCGATAGTTAGGGACCACAAATTATAAAACTTGATAGTATAGGAATTTCCATTTTATCGATTGTCAAATCAGTAGGTTATAAAAAGTCCGCCCAAAGGGCGCTAATTTAAACGAAATAGCTTATTTCATCTGCGGTCCTAACGATCTATTTTTTCCAAAATGAGGGATAAAATATCACCAGTGCCGAAAACATCTCAAGCCGGCCGACAAGCATCGTCCAGGAGAGGAACCACTTCCCGATATCGGAGATAAATGCGTAATTCTGGGACGGTCCCACCCCTCCGAATCCTGGGCCGATGTTCATCAGGGAGGCGATGACGGAGCTCATGGCAGTGCCGTAATCCATATTGTCCACAAGGGTCATGAAACAACCGCCTCCCAGCACCATAAAGATATTGACAATGAAATATAAAATTGCCAGATAGATGATCTGAAGATCCACGGGGCGTTGATTCAACTGGACGCCCACAACGGCCATGGGTTGAAAAAAGATTTTTTTGATAACGGCAGCACCGAATTTACAGATCAAAATGTAATGGACGATCTTGATGCCGCTGGTGGTGGATCCGGCACAGGCACCGATAAAACAGACGGCATAAATGAACATCTGTGCCGATTGGGGCCACAATTCGTAGTCTGCCGTGGTGAATCCGGTTGTGGTTAAAATAGAGGTGATCTGAAAAGTGGCGTACCGGACAGAATCGATGAAGTCGTATATGTTGTGCTTCCACAAAATCAGCGAAACGCTGCCACAAAAAAAGAACATCAGGCCCAGGTACCACCGTAGTTCGGTATTGTGTTTGATTACACGCCAGTTCCTCTGGATCATGTGATAAAAAATCATAAACGTCATACCGCCCAGGAACATGAAGATGATAATCACCCAATCAAAGTAAGCATTGTTGTAGTACCCCACACTGGCGTTATAGGGAGAGTACCCCGATGTGGATACCGTACCAAAGGAGTGACATAATGAGTCAAAAATCGTCATTCCACCCATACATAACAACAGGGTCTCCAGAAGGTTGAGCATCATATAAATCCCCCAGAGCCAGATCATGGTATCCCTGTTGCGGGGGATAAATTTTTCCTTGGTGATCACCTGTCCGGGGCTTGATTCCGCACGAAAAATACGTACCCCCCCCATTCCATGGGGAAGAAATATGATGGTCAGGGTAAGAAACCCCATTCCCCCAAGCAAATGGGTCTGACTCCGCCAGAATATCAACCCCCTTGGTAAAATTTCAATATCCCTTAAAATGGTGGCACCGGTTGTGGTATAGCCGGAGATCATCTCAAAAAAGGCATCCGTAAAAGATGGAATAGACCCGTGGATAATATAGGGGACAGCGGAAACTGCAGATATCAATATCCACCCAAACACAGCAATGAAAAACCCATCCCTCAAGTTCAGATCATCGGATTTCCGAAAAAACCACCACATGGGAAGGCCAATGAGGATGGTGAAAATTGCAGTGACACCTATGGGGAATAAATCATTTTCTCCGTAATAGAGTGAGCATATCAACGGAAAAGCCATTGAACAGCCGGTAACGATCATTAATTTGCCCAGAACATTTGTGATCGTGTTGTAGTTCATTTTCATATATCCTTTTCAATTCTGTATTTTTATAGTCAATTTGCCGACTTTATAAGCTTAATCCATTTTTTTTAAATGATTAAAATCATATTATGATAAAAAACAGAACAGAAATACAGACAAAACAATTCAAATATGATGCGGTACACACAGCTTTTGATCAAGGCAAAAACAATTCTGTTCATTTATGCCATAACTGAACGGTAGTATATCATTTTCACTTTTTTTACATTTTTTTCTTGCAACCTATTCTTAATAAAAGTATTAATCATATACAAATGAACTTCCATTTACAAAAAGGTTACTAATGAAATTTTCAAACAAATTATCCTTTACAATTTTTACAACAGGCCTGATCGCTTTGATTCTATTCTCAATTGCGATATACAAATTCAACTATGACTCAATGATGGTATCACAATCTAAGTTTACTGAATCTATTGCCATTGAGATTGCAGAAAATATTAATAATATACTTTCTGAAAAAATAAAAACTGCCCTTA
>JASFYZ010000322.1:0-7278 GCA_045046665.1 Desulfobacterium sp. | reverse complement strand
TTTTGCCATGTATGCTAAAGAGCAATGACAGCAAACCTCATAATTTTTTCAAGCAAGGAGGCACTCAATGTGCGAATCAAACGTATTTCTAAAAAAACAAGACGGTACGGAAACCCTGGTAATGGAGAATGTTGCAGCCATTACCCCCTCGGGTACAAATACATTCCTTTTAAAAGGATTATTGGGCGATCGTCAGGAGATAAGCGGTCGAATTGAAGACATTAATCTGATGGCACACAAAATCGTGCTGGTTGCCATTTAAGGATTTGGAAAATTAAAAGCTATCTTAAAACCATTGCCACCATAAATCATCTGCCGCTGTGCAATGAGGAAACCTGGTGTTTTTATGACGGAATGCTCTTTTATTCCTGGGCCAAATGGTGGGCAGATTTTGCCTATCGAAAAAGCAGCCATGAAGGGCTGGACATTGGCATGTACCGGGATGTTAACAACAAAACCGTCTGGGTCCATGATCAGCTGAAAGTACCAGCCATGGCCCCGGGAACGGTGCTCAACATCTGCCGGGATTTTCTGGGGAAATCAATTATTGTTCATCACCGGGATTGTCCTGAGACTAATTCCAGGTTTATCCTTATCTATGCGCATACAAGACCCGGCCCTGAGATTATCCCGGGAAAAACTGTGAACAAAGGTGATATATTGGGAACCATTGCAAACACCTCCACCCGAAAATCAAAAATTCCCTGTCACCTGCACATATCCATCACAGAGGTTCCAAATACCATTAATAACCGACGTCTTAACTGGGATCTTTTCGCCTCCCCTGCCCCCATGGGGATCAATCATTACAATCCATGGATGTTCAAGCTCAACGACCTCTGATTTTTCATTTTTTTGGCTTTCTTCAAAATCAAATGATTGAAAAAAAGATTGATTGAAAAAAAAACACAGTTGATCTATTATCCAGACACATTCCAGCAATAACGGCCATGGGCAAACCAAGGTGAATCACCGGGGCTGCCCATAGAACAAATGGAAGTGACTTCTTTGGCCTGCCAAAGACTTTCATATAAAAATTTTCTGTTAATATGCTAACCAACCGGAGATGTCGAATGAAAAAATTAAAACTATTTTTGGGGTTGATTGTTGTAATATTCATTGCACTGCTGATCTATCAAAACAGAGAGTATTTCCTTGCACAACAGGCATTGTCATTTAGTCTTGGCGTTGAAACTTGGCAATGGACCGCCCCCCCGGCTCAAAATGTGCTCTATATGGGTGGATGCCTTTTGGTCGGCCTGCTCTATGCCGCTTTAATCTCATTTTCATTAAAGCTTAAATCAAAAAAAGCGATAAAAATGCTTAACGCCGAAAATGCAACACATCTTGAAGAGATTGCCAGCTTAAAACAAGAGCTTGATAAATACGAAGCAGATCCATACCAAAAAAAACCGGTTGCATCCACTGAAACTGAAGATATGGAATCAGATGTTATTGAACTGCCCCACCAGGAAAAGGAGGTGGAGGCATAGTTGATCATTCCCATATTGATCGGTATCCCATCCCTTTTTGATTGACACCATGACCGAAAAAAAAAATACCCCCATGATGGAGCAATATCTGCGCATCAAGGAAAATTATCCCGATGCCATCCTGTTTTATCGAATGGGGGATTTTTATGAAATGTTCCAAACGGATGCAATAAAGGCCTCTGCCATCCTTGAAATTGCCCTGACATCCCGGAACAAACATAAGGATGACGCCATTCCCATGTGCGGTATCCCCTTCCGGGCTGCTGATACCTACATTGCAAAACTCATTGAAAACGGCTGCAAAGTGGCCATCTGTGATCAGGTGGAAGATCCAGCCCAAGCTAAAGGCCTGGTTCGCCGGGAGGTGGTCAGGGTCATCACACCGGGCATGATCTTAAATGAATCCCTGCTGGACAAGGGGTCGAATAATTTTCTCCTGGCACTCTCCCTTTGCGATGGTCATGCTGGCCTTGCCTGCCTGGATATCTCCACCGGTACCTTTAAGGTCACAGAAACCAGAACACAAAATGGTCGCATCCCCGATGTACTCATGGATGAGGCCCTGCGCATTGATCCCAGCGAAGTGGTGATCAGCGCTGCCCAGCGGCAGGACCCTCTTTTTAATCCCCTGCGCCGGGCCTTTTCCCATCGTCAAATCACTTACATATCCAAGGGGGCTTTTTCCCCTGCCACGGCACGCCAGACTCTTATTGATAAATTTAAAACCCGAAGCCTGGAAGGATTTGGATGTGATCATCTTACCGCAGGTATTTGTGCGGCCGGGGCCATCATCCATTATGTGAAAGAGACCCAGTTCCATGACACCGATCATGTATCCACCCTTGCCCCCTATGTGCTGAACAGTTACCTTATCATTGACGATCGATCCTGCCGAAATCTTGAGCTGTTGAAAAATATTCAGACCATGGATAAAAAGGGTACCCTTTTAAGTATTCTGGATAAAACCAGCACGGCCATGGGCAGCAGAACCCTGAAAAGCTGGATTCGCTACCCTTTAAAAGACAAAAAAGAGATAACCCTTCGACTCACGGCTGTGGAAGAGGCAGTGGCAAAAGCAACCCTTCGAAACCAGCTCCGGGATCACCTGAAATCCGTCTATGACCTGGAACGACTGGGCAGTAAAATTTCCATGGGCCATGGCAATGCCAGGGATCTTACTGCCCTTAAAAATTCCCTTTTAAAACTGCCGGATCTTTTCTCCCGCCTGAATCAATTTACCTCGCCCCTGTATAGTGGCGTGACCATCAAAGATCGTGACACCGTGGCATCGGATCTTACGGAACTTGCCCGGGGTATTGCCACTGCCATCAGAGAAGATGCCCCCCTGACCCTCAACGAGGGCGGATTGATCAAGGATGGGTACAGCAAAGAACTTGATGAACTCATTGAAATGTCCCGGGATGGCAGGCAATGGATTGCCAAAAAAGGGGTTGAAGAAAAGAAAAAAACAGGCTTGAGCTCCCTTAAAATAAAATACAATAAGGTCTTCGGGTATTTTATTGAGGTGAGCAAGGTCCAGGCCGTATCGGTACCGGACCATTACATCCGAAAACAGACCCTGGTCAATGCCGAGCGTTTCATCACCGATGAGCTCAAAAGGGTGGAAGCCAATGTGCTGACAGCCCAGGATAAACGGGCTGCATTGGAATATACCATTTTTTCCGAGGTACGACGTCTGATTGTTGAAAAGACCGGAGCCATTCTAACCATGGCATCCTTTCTGGCCACGGTGGACTGCCTTCTTTCCCTTGCCCAGGTAGCCCGGGAAAATCAATATTGCCGTCCGGAGATCAATGAAGACCAAAGCATTTCCATAGATCAGGGTCGTCACCCGGTGGTGGAAAAACTCATGAAGGGCGATCGGTACGTACCCAACTCCATTGAAATGAACATGCAGGAAAACCAGGTGATGATCATCACCGGGCCCAACATGGCAGGAAAATCCACGGTGCTTCGCCAGGTGGCCTTAAGCGTACTCATGGCCCAAGTCGGCTCCTTTGTTCCGGCAAAAAAAGCCTCCCTTTGCGTTGTTGATCGAATCTTCACCCGGGTGGGGGCACTGGACAACCTTTCCCAGGGTCAGAGTACCTTTATGGTGGAGATGGAAGAAACCGCCAACATTGTAAACAATGTGTCTGAAAACAGCCTGGTCATACTGGATGAAATCGGTCGGGGCACAAGCACCTACGATGGCCTGAGCATTGCCTGGGCCGTGGCGGAATACCTCCATGATCTTAAAAACAGAGGGGTTAAAACCCTTTTTGCTACCCATTATCATGAACTCATTCGCCTGGAACAGATCCATCCCCGGGTGAAAAATTTTAACATTGCCGTTAAAGAGTTCAATGAGAATATTATTTTTTTAAGAACCCTTGTCAAAGGGGGCACCAACAAGAGCTATGGCATACAGGTGGCACGACTTGCCGGGGTTCCCATGGCGGTCATTGACAAGGCGAAATCCATTCTGAAAGCCGTTGAGAACGGCCTTTTACCCGGGGAGGTTGATGACACTCTGGAGGCACAAACAGACCCCCTTTCCCGGCAGTTGGATCTATTTGAAGAAAAAAGACAGGAACAGGTCCTTGAAATGATATCAAAAATAGATATTTCCAGAATTACCCCCATTGAGGCCTTGAACTTACTGAACACCATAAAAGAAAAAATGGACACCCCACACATAGAAACTGTATGCACATAAAGCCTCCCATAAACTCTTTTTTCCTGTTGTTAGTGCTGGTGATCACCGGATGGTGTCTGCTCACCCCTGCTGACCTTGGTGCAGCCACCGCAAAACAACAATATTTAAATGGCAACCAGGCCTTCAGACAGTTGCAGAAACATCCAGAAAAACAAAGATATCGTGAAAACTGGTTTAAATGCATTCGTAAATTTCAAAATATTTTTTTAAAAATGCCCAATAATTCATGGTCAGCAGCGGCCATGTATCGTTCTGCAGAATTATTTCTGGAACTTCATAAACTCTCTTACAAAACCCAGGACAAACAAGAAGCGGTTGATCTTTTCCAACGGGTTACCCGACGTTATCCCCAAAGCGCTTACAGAAAAAAAGCGCTGGACCGTCTGGCATTATTGGGTTCCACTGTGGCACCTGAAAAGAAATCTTCCCCCAAAGTCCAATCTCCGGCCCCAGTGGCCACCTCCCATGGGACAATTCCCCATAAAAAGGCCCTGAAACATAAAAAAGCAAAAGTGGTCCTGCCAACACTGCCTCTTCGACTTCCTTCAAAGGCGACCTATGGGCATGATTCGCTGATTACAGATATCCGGCACTGGTCCAATCCATCCTATACCCGGGTGGTCATTGACATTGATCAAGACCGGGAATACACTCATGCCCTTTTGGAAAAGAACACAACCTTGAACAAACCTAAACGGCTGTTCATTGATATTCAAAACTCCCGGCTGGGTAAAAAACTTCCCAAACAGACCTACATCAATGACCATCTGCTGATCAAGGTCAGGGCCGCCCAGCATGATCCCCATTCCGTACGGGTGGTAATGGATATTAAATCCTTTGATAATTATAAGATTTTTTCCCTGAAAGATCCCTTTCGGGTGGTGGTGGATGTATGGGCAGAAAAAGAAACTGAAATTACATCCGCTTCTCCTGTCCTTCCCCGAAAACCCTCTGATGGATCCACCAGTGACACCCTTGTACAACAACTGGCCCTGGGGGTGAAAACCATTGTGATTGATCCCGGCCATGGGGGAAGGGATCCCGGTGCCCCGGGTTATCAGGCCGGTGTCCAGGAAAAAACAGTGGTTCTGGCGATAGCAAAAAGGCTGGCAAAAAAAATGAAGGCACGATTGAAATGCAATGTCATCATGACCCGGACCAAAGATAAATCGTTAGACCTGGAACAGCGTACTGCCATTGCCAACACCCAAAATGCAGATCTTTTTATATCACTCCATTGTAATGCCGCAGAAAATAAAAAACTTGCCGGTGTGGAGACCTATTTTCTCAATCTTGCCACAGATGATGAAGCCATTAACGTGGCGGCCAGGGAGAATGCCACCTCCAAAAAAAATATCTCTGATCTCCATTCCATTCTCAATGATCTCATCAAAAATGCCAAAATCAAAGAGTCTGGACGGTTGGCCAAGCATGTCCAAAAGGCCCTCTGCACCGGGCTTTCAAAAAAATACAGCAATATCCACAACCTTGGGGTGAAACAGGCACCGTTTTATGTTTTAATAGGTGCCTCCATGCCTTCCATACTGATTGAAACCTCATTTATCAGCAACAAGGTGGAATGTAAACGTCTCCTCCAGGCAAGCTATCAGAACCGTATATGCGATAGTATTATTGACGGTGTGAAGGCATACTTAAAAGAGACAACCCCCGGGAGATATTAAAATGGGGAGCAATACCATGACAAATTTAACCGGTTGTAATAAAGATTGAAACGCTCATGATCACAATATTTGATCTGAGTTTCATATAAAAAAACCGACATCCTTCAAAAGCACTTTACACTCTTTTAGAGCATTTCCCATTTGCCGGGACTTTTTCCCAAAAGACTGTAAAGTACTTTTGGGGTCATATGAAGGATGCCAAAAAACCACCCTTTATTTATTGGAGAGTATCATGTCATTTGAAAATATTATTTTTGAGATCCAGGACGGCATCGCCCTCATCAGCTTTAATCGTCCCAAGGCCCTTAATGCTTTAAATCAAGCCTTGCTTGAAGAGTTCAACACGGCTATTACCCAGATTGAAGAAAATCCTGAAATCAAGGTGGTGGTTCTAACGGGTGCTGGCGGAAAGTCCTTTGTTGCCGGGGCAGACATTTCCCAACTAACACAGATGAACTCTCTTCAGGCCAAAAATTTTTCCACCATTGGCCAAAATATACTTTTCCGACTGGAAAACCTTCACATTCCCGTGATTGCAGCTGTTAACGGCTTTGCACTGGGGGGGGGCACAGAAGTTTCTCTGGCCTGTGATTTTATATATGCCTCGGAAAAAGCCATTTTCGGACTTCCTGAAATCACCCTGGGTATCATTCCCGGATTTGGGGGTACACAGCGCCTGGCAAGAATTGTGGGAACCAACATGGCACGGGAACTTATTTACACCGGCAAAACCATATCCGCCCAAGAGGCCAAAGAGATTGGTCTCGCAAACCGGGTTTGTGCAGCCGATGCCCTCATGGATGAAGTTATGAAAACAGCCGCAGCCATTGCAAAAAAAGGCCGTACCTCCCTCAGGGCTGCCAAAGAATGCATTGCAGCAGGCAAGAATGTGGATCTTGCAACCGGATGCAAATTTGAAGCAGATGCCTTTGCCCTTTGCATGGCAAGCATTGATGCAAAAGAGGGTACTGGCGCATTTCTTGAAAAAAGAAAAGCCAACTTCAAAGGCACCCTGGAAAACTAAAAATACAGGCGTGCCCAGGTGATCCCACCCTCTACCATTTCAGTAGGCATGGAATAACTCAAAAAATTTGCCACACTGATTTGTCAGGCTTGCTTCTAAATCAAGGGCTTTGGGAATTTTCCCACAGCCCTTTTATATTTCCCCTGCCATAAAAAATCCGACAATTTTTGACCTGAATCTGGATTTTTCGTTGTGTCAATGCTAACTGCCATGATAAAAAGAGGCCAAGTAAATATTCGGCCAGCACCCCATATTCACCTATTTTGGTCTGCTCAGATAGCATTAGTATGCTACGCAGTCCCAACTTAGTGGAATATGGGGCACTGGCCAAACATTTACATTACCAAGCCGAATATTTAC